>CAYWGM010000049.1:0-11109 GCA_964457875.1 uncultured Eubacteriales bacterium
GTATATTGAAATGTGTCGATGTTGGTAATATTTACTACAGCATAATGGTAAATGGGTGATTATCGAATGTCTGATACATTTCAAGCTGAACGCCAATTATATATCCTTTCTTTATTGTGCGAATCCCGCCGCGGGTGCTCTATAGATCGAATCGAGGAGAAGCTGGATAAACTCGGCATCAGTGTGAGCAAAAAAACGATTCAGCGCGATATCGACGTCCTTTCACAGGCCTTTTACATATATGAAGAAATGCGGGATAACAAGCTTTATTATCTTGCCAAGGAGTATCAGGCAAAAAAAATAATCTTTTTGCCTTCGGAACTCATCTCGCTGCATTTTATCCGGGAATTGCTAAAAAGCTATTCATTTCTTGATATGGCGGAGACAGCGGCAGGTTTAACGGATAAGATAATCAATGCCTTGCCCAAAGTGAACAAAGCCTTTCTGGATACCTTACGCGATATTATTGCGGTGAGCATATCCGGGATACTCTGCGAGAAAGAGCTTGATAAAGAACTTTTTATAACGGTGAGGGAAGCCATATCAATGAATAAAAGACTCAGGCTTTCCTATTGGTCGTTCTCAAATGATGAAATCACCGAAAGGGAATTCGACCCGTACATAATCGAAATCTCCGAAGGATGCTATCATCTCATCGGCTTTTGCCACCTAAGGTCAGCGATCAGGGATTTCAGGATTTCAAGAATAAAGAAGGCGGCGATTATAGATGAAGGATTCGAACGTCCTGTTGATTTTTATGAGCGATTCAGGAAGGACAGGTTCAAGTATCTGACAGGCGAGGAAAAGGTGTCGCTGAAGATACGGTTTAATAAAGGGATCGCGCGATACATCAAAGAATATGAAGCCGGAAATGCCGATAAGATAACGCAATTGAGCGACGGCGGCCTTCTTTTCGAGAGGTGCGCGGCCATGACGCCCGATATCGTGAAGTGGGTGTTAGGCTTCGGCGCGGGCGCCGAGGTGCTGGAACCCGCATCGCTCAAGGAAAAGGTGCTGGCAGAAGCGAGAGGCGTTTTGTCAAATTATAATAATGCTTTATGATATAGCGTGAAAATTTTTCGCAGTATGCCATAGGATGTCCGGCGGTGCTGATATGATTGTATATGAAATTGTATGAAAGGAAGTGGATATGGTTTTAGAGACATTTTACAAAAAAGCAAGCCCTAAGGGAGCATAAGGGCTGGGTATTTATTTTCTTAAACGATAGGTTGCCCTCGGAGTGGGAGGAATGTAGATGATATGAGACTGGCTCATTCGGGGCCAAAGGAGGATCAAGCGAGCCGCAAATAATGAATTGATTTGATTAATGAAAAGCGAATTTTGTTTTTATGGCATAAAAGGAGAATCTCCTGATAATGAGATTGAGGCAGTGTATTATGGATAAAAATATTTACCGCGAATTGCAGATGAAAAACTGAAGCTTTCGCTGGCGACGTCCGGAGCGATTTTGATTGTCGATCCCAAATGGTGTGGCAAGACCCGAACTGCCGAAGAAGCGGCCGCCAGTATTTTATATACGCAGGATTCCGATCACGCTGAAGAATATAGACTGCTTGCGGACACAAAACCCTCAAAACTGTTGGAAGTATAAACGCCACGACTGGTTGATGAATGGCAGACAGCACCGGTTTTCTGGAATGCCGTGCGATTTGCCGTTGACAAACGCCGTTCACGCGGGCAGTTTATTTTAACCGGATCGGTTGTCCCTCCTGAAACAAAGGATATGCATACAAGGCGTTGGACGAGAAAAGTGTAGGTATACCAGAAGAATGATCAATCCGAAGGAAAATAAAGACGCATTCAACCTGCTGGGCGACGGTAAGAAGTTAATAGTTTGCTAATCTGCTTAACGAGTATCTGGCGAGAATCTGAGAGGAGTCTAAAATGCAAGCCGGCTACAAGATCGGTAACACACTGGGGGGTTCAGGCGGTCAAACGCCTGATTGGAGGCAACTGTGGGCAAAGACAGAGCGGAACCGGGCAAATCAAAGTCCCGATGCTTGCCGATACCATCCCCTGCTCTGTCACATGCACGATGTCGCGGCTGTGGCGGGTCTTATTTGGGATCATTGTCTCAGGCCGCATCTTCGCAAGAGGATCGAATGCTCACTATATACAGATGCGCGGAAGCAACTCGCTTTCTGGTCCGGGACACACGATCTTGGTAAGGCTAGCCCTTATTTTCAAAAGCAGCAGCCGGAAATAGCCAAACACAGTGGGTTTTTATTCTCCGACAACGACCAAAGCCATCCTCATGGGTTTGTTAGCTCTCATCTCTTGAAGGAATTCATGGGCACGAAAGTGATGGCTATGATCACCGGAGGTCATCATGGTGTTTTCCCACGATCCTCCGATCTAAAAATGGGAGCGGATACACTGGGAAACAAAGCTTGGCATGCGGCCCGGGAAGAGTTGCTCCAGGAATTCGCCCGGATTGTGGGATTTGACCTGAACAGGGCGCAGTCCAAGGGTGAAATCACTGACCCGGCCATTGTTCCAATTCTTGCCGGATTCATCTCTGTTGTGGACTGGATCGGTTCCAATCAGGAATTTTTCCCATGCGTCGCCGAATGTGGGAGCATATCATCCCTTGATCCAACGGAATATTGGAAGAAGGCCCGGATACAGGCAGAAAAAGCACTCGCAAAATTGGGCTGGATACCGGCAGTGACCTTTGCAAATGAGGCGGTGTTCAGCGATGTCTTTTCCGGTATCACACCTAACGGTCTCCAGTCAGCCGTGATCGAATTGACGAAACAACAAACCGCCCCCTATCTCATGATCGTCGAGGCTCCCATGGGCCAGGGCAAGACTGAAGCTGCGCTTTATGCGGCAGACATGGCCATGTGCAGGGGTTTTGCGCGCGGCATGTATGTCGCGATGCCGACCCAGGCGACCGGGAATGCGATGTTTAAGAGAGTTTTGGATGATTACCTCAAGAATCGTGGTCATCAAGGGAAACTCAACCTGCAACTTATTCAGGGCGACGCCCTGCTCGCGCAAATGTCCCAAGAACCGAAGGAAGGCGAGTTAATGGAGTTTAATCCGAACAGCATCGGAGATGAGGGCGATGTGGAAGCCCAATCCTGGTTCACCGCCGGGAAACGGCCTCTTCTCGCGCCGTTCGGCGTCGGCACCATTGACCAAAGCCTTCTGAGTGTGCTCCAGACCAGGCACTGGTTCGTACGTCTGTATGGGCTCTCGGGCAAGGTGGTGATCTTTGATGAAGTTCATGCTTATGACGCTTACATGAGCGCAATCCTCGAACGCCTCCTGCGCTGGCTGGCGGAGGTGGATTGCACCGTCATACTGCTTTCCGCGACACTTCCGGCAGCCCGCCGAAAAGCGCTCATCAAGGCATATTCCGGCAGGGATGATGTCGCGGAGAAGCCCTATCCACGAATCACTCTGGCCGTGCCGCTCCACCATCCTGATACACAGGCAAACAGTTCTCCGGTCTGTGCCGTTATCCCGAGAGACAAGACAACGACTGTTCGCGTGCACTTCGATTCGATTGATCTATCAAAGCTTACCGATACCATCGCCAAAAGTCTTGAGCATGGCGGCTGCGCCGCCGTGATCTGCAACACGGTCAATCGCTCCATCGAAATTTATAAACACTTGAGAGACAACCTGAAGGACACCGAATTATTGCTCTTTCACGCCCGTACGCTTCAAATGTGGCGGCGGAAGCGCGAAGCGGAAGTCCTTTACAAATTCGGCAAGGGAACGAAGCAGGTTGATGGCACCTACTCGAACCCGAACCGGCCCAAGAGAGCCGTTCTGGTGGCGACCCAGGTCATCGAGCAGAGCCTCGACTTGGACTTCGATCTCATGGTTTCGGAAATTGCCCCTGTTGATTTGCTGCTCCAGCGCATGGGGAGATTGCATCGGCATCCTCGCCGACGCCCGTCCGGCCTGGAATCTCCGCTGTTCATCGTGATCTGTGACGCCGAAGTGATTGGCCCACCGCCTGAGTCCTTCGGCAAGAGCATCGAATATGTCTACGACCGCTATGTCCTGTTGCGGACTTGGCTTGCGTTACGACAACGCAGCGAAATAATACTTCCAAATGAAATTGAAGCGCTGGTGGAGGAGGTTTATAGCGAGTCGAAAGTAACCGGTGATGAAGAATGGGGCAATACCCTAAGCAGGGCGAAAGAGAAAATGGAGCTTGCCCGAAGTGAATCCGAGAAGATGGCAGGCAATCTCCTGGTCTGCGGACCCAAGAACCCAGACGACCTGATAGAGGAGTTTAATAAGCAACTCGTCGACGACGAAGATCCCGAGGTTCATAAAATGGTAAGGGCTGCGACGCGCGAAGGCGATCCTTCTATCGCGGTTGTGATGCTGCCTTTGGACAAAACGATAAGTCCTGCTCCGGATTTGTCAGAGGTTCGCGAGTTGCTCGACCGATCGGCCAAGTTGAGCCACAGGGAGCTCTTCCAGATTCTGCTTGGAATGAAATCGCCCACGGAATGGGCTGAGAACGCTCACCTTCGTCATGTTCGCCTTCTGCAGCTCGACGGGCATAACCAAACACAAGTTGGCGATTATATGTTGATGGTGGATGAAATGATGGGCGTCGTTATCGAGAAAGAGGGGAGTAAAAACAATGAGTGATTTCAACCTGATTGACGAACCATGGATTCCTTGCATCGACCTTCAAGGTCGTGGTGTCGAATACGGCATTCGTGACACGCTACTGAAGGCGCATGAACTGCGCGAAATCTACGACAACTCGCCGCTGGTCACGGTGGCGATCCATCGCTTGCTTCTAGCGCTTCTGTATCGTGCCCATGAGGGGCCGTGCGACTTTCAAACCTGGATGGTTCTGTTTAGAAACGCTGGCTTCGATCAATACAAGTTGACTGGTTATTTGAACAAGCATAGGAACAGATTCAATCTCGTGGATGACAATTACCCATTCTTCCAGATGGCTAAACTCGAGATGAAAAAGCCCGTCTCCGTCGCTCGTCTGGCCACAGAGTGCGCAAGCGGTAATAACGCAACGCTTTTTGATCATACTTTCGATAAAGAAGAGATTGCTTGGTCAGCCGCTCAAGCTGCAAGATGGTTGGTCGGCTGCCAGTCATTTGCACTGGGATTTGGCAAGAGTAGTAAAGCCACGATAAATGGTGCGGAAGAGACGCTGCCATATTCGGCCGATGCGATAGCTTTACGCGGCATGAATATTTGGCTACAGGGCGCGACGGTGTTTGATACTCTGATGATCAATCTTACTCCCACCGATGATAATTCCTTGCCCCCTTGGGAGTTGAACGATAGTCATAAGTACCGAGACAAACTCAGCGGAAAAATACGAAAGCAGATTTCATGTTTTGGCTTTGTCGACCGCTTTACCTGGCAGAGCCGCTTGGTGCGACTCCTTCCATGTGACGGGGTTTTCTCAAGGATGTATTCTACACAAGGGAGATCATCAGATAAATCTTCGGGTGACCCGATGAAGGTCTATCGAATCTCCAAGGAAGAAGGGATTTCAGCTTTGCCGTTAAGCAGCGACAAAGCCGCGTGGCGAGATGCCCATTCAATCCTCACCATTCCACCGGGCAATAGCAAAGAACAAAGACCAGAGTGCTTCAATCTTTTCGCACGAGCCCGTTTCGACGGAGCGATTCCTCCGGAAAAAGATTTCCGTGTACAGGTCGTTGGCCTGGCATCTGCGCGGAATAAAGCTGGAAAATTCCTTCTTTGGCGGCATGAGCGGATGCCGGTGTTGGTAGAAATACTGAATGACATGAATCTGATCGAACAGCTTGGCGTGCTATTACAAAATGCCGAACAAGCAGCGTCCGAACTGAACCATAGGACGCGCAGGATAGCCAAGCTCTACCTTAAACCAGATGGACAGAAACCAGATAAAGACGAGGTCACCAATGTAGCCGAATCCATAGACCCCTGTCCGGCTTACTGGGCACGCATGGAAAAGCATTTCTTAGCGCTGTTGGAACATCTCCCAGAGGATTGGGACAACGCAAACGAAGGGTGGAAGCCTGACGCAGAGCAAATGGCAACCAACACATGGCGTGAGCAAGTAAAGAAGGAGGCCATGCAAGCACTTGAAGAAAGCACCCGCTCCCTTGGGACGACAGCGCGGGCCATTCAGGCTGTTGCACGTATCCGCACCGATTTCAACGATGATGACCTCAAGGCAAAACTGTCACAAGTGGCAAAGGGGAAAAAGAAAACGAAAGGAGGTAAGAAGAAATGAGCCTTGATGAAAAGCAGCAAAAGTTCATTGGCTACTTACTCGGCCTTGCCAAGGAAGGCCATGAGGACCGCGGCGCTTTGGCGGACCTGCGCAGTGGCTTGGGCAGGAAGCCAGGCGAAATGGCTCGCGTTCATAAACACGTTGTGCCGTTCCTGCCTGAAAAGTCTTATGATGACCGTTGGTATTATATACTCGCCACGCTATTTGGTCTCTACCCCAAACACCGAAGCAGTTATTCCTTGGGAAGAGCATTTCAACCGCTGCGGGTAAAAAGCGACAGCATGGAAGCCCGCTTCGTGGCGCTGATCAATGCCCACCCTGACGACCTGGACGATCATCTCCGGTATGCCGTAAGCCTCCTCAAGGCAAACGAACAGCCACTCGACTGGTTCCGGCTCTTTGAAGACCTGCTCCAGTGGGATCATCACGAAGGGAAAGTCCAGCTCAGGTGGGCGCGCGATTTCTACTAATGATGATAACAATTGACAGGCTGTGGCCGATTCATATCAAAATGCGATAAAGGAGGAAACAATACCATGAGTGATTCAGGAGTGAAAATCGAGGTTCATTTAATTCAGAACTTCGCGCCATCCAATCTCAACCGTGACGACACGGGGCAGCCTAAGAGCACAACCTTCGGCGGCTTCCGCAGGGCGCGTGTATCGAGCCAATGCGGAAAAAAAGCGGTTCGCGACTGGTGGCACGAGCGCGGCACTGTCACCATTGGGGTTCGGACAAAGAGACTCCAGCAGATTCTCTTCGATGCGCTGAAGGAAGATAAGTCGTTCCTCAAGGAAGGACAGGATGATGATTTCCTCAAGGATGGGATTCGCGTCTTCACCGACGCCTATTACGCCAATGCTGACAAGAAGAAGCCGGAGCAGACGAGCGTGCTCATCTTCATTGATTCTGAGGAGGTGCAAGTGTGCGCCGATGCGATTCGGGATCTTTGGGACGACACGGAGAAAACCGTCGCTAAGAAAAAGGAAACCATTGCCGGTATTGCCTCGGTCGTCGTAGAACGTCGCATATACGATGCGAAGGCTGATAAAAAGCAACAGGAACCGAAATCTGAAGATAGCTCTGAATTGGCAGAAGCTCCACAGGGTGATGATAAGAAAAACAAGCGACCGAAGCTCAAACGTGTCGATGATATAGCAATCATGATCGAGAAATCCAAAGTCTCAGCCGACATTGCCCTTTTTGGCCGCATGCTGGCTGAGCAACCGCGGTGGCGCAATACCGACGGCGCCTGCCAAGTGGCCCATCCGATTTCTACCCACAAAGTGGATATGGAAATGGATTTTTACACCGCCGTGGACGATCTGAACCCTTCGGAAGAGACCGGCGCGGGGATGATGGGCGTCGTGGGCTTTAATAGCGCTTGCTATTACCGCTATGCCCTAGTGGACCGCGACCAGCTCGCACGCAATCTCGCCCGCAAGACGGAGCGCAAGGACGGCGAATGGGCGGCTGATCTTACAAAGGAAGACTACACGGAGGCTGACAAGGTGATCAAGGCGTTCCTCGAAGCGATGGTCTGCGCCATCCCCACCGGCAAGCAGAACTCCTTTGCGGCCCAGAATCTCCCATCATTTGGGTTGTTCGTGCGGCGACAAGGCGGCGTGCCCATATCGCTGGCGAACGCCTTCGCCGTACCCGTTCGTCCCACCAAGAGTGACGATGACCTGGTTGGCATGTCGGTGGCTGCCCTGACGAAGCATTGGGATGTGGTGAAAAAGGTCTATGGCGACCAGGGCGTCAAAACGACTGCTTGTTTTCATCTTGATCAGGAAGGCAGACTGAGCGGCTTGAGCGATTTCGACAAAGGTAATGTTGTTGACGCCATCCAAGCGGTCATGACCGAATAGGGGGGAGCAGCAATGAGCGGTCTCTTTACGCTTCTCCTCCGGCTCGAAGGCCCCATGCAGTCGTGGGGTTTCCGCAGCCGCTTCGATTACCGCGACACGGCCCTGGAGCCGACCCGCAGCGGTGTGATCGGCCTCATCTGCGCGGCCATGGGTATCAGGCGCGGGGAAAAAATATCGCAATTTGACTCGCTTCGGATGGGCGTGCGCGTAGAAAGGGAAGGCCGCCCCGAACGCGACTACCACACGGCGCTGGGTGTTATCAAGGCGGATGGCAGCGGAACGGACACCGTCGTTTCCCGCCGGGACTATCTGGCCGATGCATCCTTCACCGTGGGATTTGAGTCGGAGAACAAAATCCTGCTTGATGATATCGCCGAAGCTCTCCGTAACCCTGAATGGCCTTTATTTCTGGGCCGCAAAGCGTTTCCGCTGTCTGTCCCGCCCCTCGGGCTCGACGATTGCCCAAAGCCCGGGATCTTGGAGGACCACTTGCTTTCGGGCGGTTCCGGCAAGAGGTGTGTTCTGGAAACGCCGGACGGTGAACGGACCCAGCACGACCGGCCGTTGTGCTTTGGAACGCGCCGGTTCATGCCCCGCTCTATCACGATCCGTTATGATAATGATCAAGGAGGTGGAACATGAGCATAAGCCAGGATCACAGTATCTACCTCTCCCGTCTGCTCCTCAACCCGCATTCAAAGCAGGTACTGAGCGAATTAGACCATCCATACGAGATGCACCGGACGCTCATGCGTGCGTTTCCACAGATGCTGACCGAAGATACTGCCGGGGCGCGGGAGCGTTACGGCGTTCTCTTTCGGGCCGATAATGATGAAAAATGCCCTTGCGTTAAGGTCTATGTGCAATCCTTGCTCAAACCGGACTGGTCGTTTCTTGACGGACTGAACGGTTACATATACGAAGGCACGGATGCGCTCGCATATGAACACAAGGACATCTGGCCCGTTTGGCAAAAACTGCAATGCGGCCATATTCTCTCCTTCCGCTTGCGCACCAATCCCGCCAAACGTATCGCCAAAGAGTGCGACCCGCTGAAGGGTAAACGCGTCGAACTTAGGCGCGAGGATGAACAGATTGCCTGGTTGTTCCGCAAAGGTCGTGAAATGGGAAAGGATATACCCGGAGGCTTCGATCTTCTCACAAAGAAGCTCAGAGATGGGCAAGGCAAAGAATTTCTGGTTCCACGGGTGCATGTTAGCCCGGAAGGAAAATATACCGGCCGAAAAAAGGATGCGTCGGGCGGGCACTCGATCACGCATTTTGCCGTCCGTTTTGACGGCCTCCTTCGGGTCACTGACCCGGATGCCTTTCGGCAAACACTGGTCCGCGGCATCGGTTCCGGCAAAGCTTTCGGATTCGGCCTGCTATCGATCGCACCGGCGAAAATTACGGGCTCGGAGGAGGCGACATGAGAATTCAGGACCTTCACGTTCTGCCTAAATTCAGCGATGGCTGGAGCTACCTCTATGTCGAGCATTGCCGCGTCGACCAGGAAGCCCGGGCAATTGCCATCCACGATGAATCCGGCAAGGTGCCTGTCCCCTGTGCCAATCTGGCGCTGCTAATGCTTGGTCCCGGCGTCTCCATCACTCATGCTGCAATATCTGTGCTGGCTGACCATGGTTGCCTGGTAGCCTGGTGCGGCGAAGAGGGAGTGCGTTTCTACGCTGTGGGCATGGGCGAAACGCGGAGTGCAGCGAACTTTCTGCATCAGGCGGGATTTTGGGCGAATGCGGATCTTCGCTTAAAGGTTGTGCACCGTTTGTACCAGTTACGGTTTGCAGAGACGTTCGATCCAGAGCTTAACCTTCGCCAGATTCGCGGGATGGAAGGCGTTCGTGTCCGGGATGCTTATGCCAGGGCTGCCCGTGAAACCGGGGTGTCCTGGTCAGGCCGCAGCTACCGGCGTGACAAGTGGACAGATACTGACCCGGTGAACAGGGCTTTATCAGCGGCTAATTCCTGTCTTTACGGAATCTGCCATGCGGCCATTGTCTCGGCAGGGTTCTCGCCTGCACTGGGCTTCATCCATACTGGAAAGATGCTGTCCTTCGTTTATGATGTTGCCGATCTTTACAAGGCGGAAATCACTATTCCAGTGGCATTTCGCGCGGCAGCGGAAGAGAAATACGGACTGGAACGACGTGTACGAATCTTGTGCCGCGACCTTTTTGTGTCAACAAGACTTCTGGAGAGAATCATTCCTGATATTCAGAAAGCATTGATGTTGCCTAAGAAAGGGGTGACCAGTGATAACCCATTCGAGCAGGACGCCGCTATCCCGGGCTCTTTGTGGGACCCAGTGACGGGAATTGTGGAGGGTGGGTACGCCTATCCATTGGAAGCTGATGAAACGGAGGATAACGATGGTAGTCCTGATCCTTGAGCGTGTGCCTCCTGGGTTACGGGGCGAATTGACACGGTGGTTTCTAGAACCGAGAGCAGGGGTTTTTGTGGGAAGGGTTTCAGCCATGGTGCGCGACAAACTCTGGGAAAAAACCTGCGGACAAACCAGGGAAGGCGGTTGTGTTATGATGTATTCGAGCGACAATGAGCAGGGATTTCTGATTCGGAGTTGGGGAGAAATGACGCGATCGGTCGAAGACTTCGAAGGGCTTTTTCTCGTTCGGGTGCCGTAAATACTGGACTTTTTTAGTATTGTCCCCACACGCGTGGGGGTGAACCGTTCCATGCCCGGCCTGACTGGTGCCTTATAAGATTGTCCCCACACGCGTGGGGGTGAACCGGCTTGAAGAATTTTATAATATTTGTGATGATAATTGTCCCCACACGCGTGGGGGTGAACCGTTGAGAAAGTGCTTGTAGGCGTCCACGTAACAATTGTCCCCACACGCGTGGGGGTGAACCGACCAGCGACGGATTCATAATAAAATTGAGATAATTGACCCCACACGAGTGGGGGTGAACCGAATAAGATAGTAATCTTTCACAATTTATGGAGAT
>CAYWGM010000050.1:0-6978 GCA_964457875.1 uncultured Eubacteriales bacterium
GTTGGCGCACCTGTCGGCATTTTGCTTATCTCTTCGACGATC
This sequence comes from uncultured Eubacteriales bacterium, assembly GCA_964457875.1. Lineage (GTDB taxonomy): Bacteria > Bacillota > Clostridia > Acetivibrionales > CAYWGM01 > CAYWGM01. The sequence continues at coordinate 43 of CAYWGM010000050.1, forward strand.
CTTGCGGGGTCGGGCATCCGGCCTTTTCCGGACGAGCCGCATGCAAGCGGGCCTTCGTCAGGCTCCAGGACATTATGTCCCATACGTCTGAGTTTTGCGATGTTATCCTGCACGACACGGTTTTCATACATGGCGGTATTCATAGACGGTATGAACAATACCTGTCCTTTGAAAGCCATTATGGTGGTACTCAGCATATCATCGGCTATACCGCCGGCAACCTTGCCGATCATATTGGCAGTCGCCGGAGCGACCACCATGGCATCTGCGGCGGAAGCAAGCGAAACATGCCTTACATCCCATGTTGAAGGCTCTTCAAACATATCGGTTATGACCTTGTTACGTGAAATGGTCTGGAAAGTGAGCGGCGTAACAAACCGGCATGCGTTGCGCGTCATTATGACATGCACGTCAGCGCCCAGCCTGACGAGTCTGCTGACGACGTCCACGCTCTTATATGCGGCTATACCGCCGCAAACCCCGACAACAACCTTCCTGCCGTTCATTTTATACCGCTTTTCGTTCTGACATAAGTTATTTTATTTTCATATACTTCATCAATAGCCGATGATACGGGTTTATCCGAATCCTGCCCCAAGAACTTGCTCCCCTCTTCAACAAGCTGTCTCGCCCTCTTGGCAGTGACCATCACAAGCGTATACCTGCTGTCAACCTTGCTTAACAATGTACTGACCGAAGGGTATATCATACTTAACCTCCTTAATCTCCTTAACCTATTCCAAGCTGCTTTAATATATGTATATTCCTGTTCGCACTAAGCTTCTCGGCATTTAAAATGGAGTACAGTTTATCAACTGTGTCATCAACAGTATCATTTACCACAATATAGTCATATTTGTCAATATACCCTAACTCTATTCTGGCCCTGTCAAGCCTTTCATTGATGATCTCCAGGCTTTCGGTCCCCCTGCTTTCGATTCGCCGCCGCAATTCGCCTAAGGAAGGAGGCACAAGGAAGATCAGGACGCTGTCAGGATATCTGGCCTTTATGCTCATTGCCCCCTGCACTTCTTTTTCAAGGATCACATCATACCCTTGCGCCATCATTTCTTCAATACCTTTAACAGGAGTACCGTACAGGTTGCCGATGTATTCCACCCATTCGAGCAATTCATCCGAATCTGCGAGCTTCCTGAACTCATCCACCGACACGAAACGGTAATCCCTCCCGTTGATCTCATAATCTCTCGGTTGTCTCGTTGTAATTGAAATGCAGGATCTGATCTTATCCGACCTCTCCCGCAGCCTGCCAAGGACAGTGCCTTTGCCTGTGCCCGAAGGGCTTGAGACAACGATTAACAGGCCTCTTTGGTCCATTGGCTGTTATTCTCCTTTGGTTGATTCATCATCTTGTTCTTCGGACTGCCCATCAACAACATCCTTGATGTTCATCCTGTTAGCCACGGTTTCCGGCTGCACGGCCGAAAGGATTATGTGGTCGCTGTCGGTGATTATGACAGCGCGGGTTCTTCTGCCATATGTCGCGTCAATAAGCATGCCCCTGTCCCTTGCCTCCTGTATTATCCTTTTGATGGGGGCCGATTCGGGACTGACAATTGCGACAAGCCTGTTGGCAGAAACAATATTACCGAATCCAATGTTTATCAGTTTCATGGGTTACCTCCCCTATTCTATATTTTGAACCTGTTCCCTCATTTTCTCGAGTTCGCTTCTGAATTCCAGCGTAATATTTGTTATCTGCAGGAAATTGGCTTTTGATGCGATAGTATTGATCTCCCTGTTCATCTCCTGCATCAAAAAGTCTATTTTTCGTCCTATCGGCTCATTCTGCCCAAGAATATGATCCATCTGAGAAAGATGGCTATGAAGCCTGGTTATTTCCTCATCAATGTTGCATCTGTCGGCAAATAACGCAACCTCGGCGGCAAGTCTGGCCTCGTCGTATATCTGCTGCGCCATGATCTCAGCTATCCTCTGTTCGAGCTTCTGCTTATAATAAGGAACGACCCGGGGCGCATGTTCTTCAATAGCTGCCAACAGAGCCCGGAGATTGCCGATCCGCGTGCGGATATCGGCCTCAAGCTTTTCTCCTTCAGATTTCCTCATAGCAAGTAATGAACCCAGGGATTCGTCAAGGGCATTGCTGAATATGCCCCAGGTCTCTTCGATATCATCCTCGTTTTCCTCGATTTTAAGGACATCGGGAAATCTTGACAACACAGAAACCGAGACATCGTCTTTAAGTCCGAACTCTTTTCGCATCTCGCCAAAAGCGGAGATATATAATGATGCAAGCTGCTTATCGAGCGCCACTGTTCTGGATTTTACCGAATTGTTCGCATAAGTGACAAACACATCCGTTTTCCCTCTTGAAATGATCTTGCCGACAGATTCCCTCACCCTGTCTTCCAGGGATGCGAACTCACGGGGCATTTTTATGAAGATATCGTTATATCTGTGGTTTACAGTCCTGATCTCGATTATGAAGCTCTTCCCATCCTTTGACGATGATCCTCTGCCAAAGCCCGTCATGCTATTTACCATCTGCCGATTCGTCCTCCATAGCATCGATTTCACCCAAAAAACAACATATACTGTATTATATCATAAAGTTATCTCGGATTTACTCATTTTTTCGTGAACAATTCCATAATATCTACATTATTTAAATTTGAAATGACTTGTGATGAATTGACGGCAAACTCATTGATTGATTTTATCGAATTATTAATTGTCGCGCTAATCAGAACAATCGCAAGAATTGTGGCCAATACGAATGCGGGGGCGCGATAAGCGATGGCGCGCCACTTTCCGCTTTGCCCCGAGGATCCGGCCATGTTTTTATCAACCAGCAACCCGGCCAGAAGTAAAAGCAGACCGGCGAGAAGAGTCAAGACTCCTTCTATCAGCATAAAACCGCCGATACTTTTAATAGCGACTGACGCTGCGGATATTAACATATTCCCGGAAGAACCCGCGCTGTCGACCCCTAAAAAGCTGAATACAGGATGGCCGGACGCAAACAAATACTGAACCAGGAATGCAATCGCCGAAAAAATGACGCCTGTCAGTATCAAGCCGGCCGATATCCATTTGAAGGCACTGCTAACCCTGAATGTCACTATTCCGAATACAAGCATCATTATGAACATGAGCGCGGGGATTATTATAATTACCACTCGTTTGAACGCAGAAATAAGATCGCGCAATTTTTCGACGGGATTGTATCCTGTTCCGAACAGCTTTCCGGTAACGGAGTTCATATCGATGCTATTGCCGATTTTTCCGAAGGGGCTCTCGTTTTCAACTATATCGGATACTATTCCCCGGACAAGATCGTCACCGCCGACATCCGCCTTTTTTAATCCCATATAGGAATTCAGGATACCTGTAAGTAAATCTTCATCAAGCTCCAATTCTATGACTACGGGTCTTGCCATTATTTCGGCAAGGATCTTATCATCCACGCCATTTTTCATCAATCTGGCCAAATACTTATCATCAAGGATATTTATAAGTTTGTCGATCTGCTCCTTCTGCCCGGTGAACTCGGGGCGCGCCATGAGCTCATCGACGGTTCTGCCCATGATCACAGACTTTATTTGTGTGATGTCGGTCACCGGAAGGTATTCCACGCCGCCGACTATATATGCATGGACCCCGTTAATGATCACAGGTATTTCTGCCTTCAACCAATTCATTACAGCATCGCCCGCATAACTGCTGATCATATCCATAGAATCGGTATCGGATTCGGTGCCGTCGATATTGCCGGACGCATTCTTATCGGTTCCGGCAAATGCCGACACAATATCGCTCGAATTAACTATCTTTGTAAAGAATGAGTTTGAAAGTACAGTATTATCGACAAGCAATCCTAATTCAAAAATCATGGATGTAAGGAAGAGAACAAGGATGCATATCACGAGAAATATACTTTTCAGGAAACCCATTACATATCTCCCATTTCGTACATCAGGATAGAAATTACTGCAATCCCTGCCGTTTCGGTACGCAGAATCCTCGGCCCGAGCGTAACAGTACTGACCCCGCAAGACGCAGCCTGCTTTGCCTCATCCTCTGAAAAACCGCCCTCCGGCCCGATAAAAACAGAAATGACCTGATGCTTCGACAGGGCTTTCCCGCGGATTATATCTCCAAGTCTGACATCGGTCTCCTTTTCATAAGGCATGATGGATAAATATGAATCACGCGAAGATGCCAGCGAAGCTGAGAATTCCTGCGGCAGCCGAATCTCAGGGACGAAGCTCCGACCGCACTGGTTTGCGGCTTCGCATGCGATTTTCCGCCACCTTTTAAGTTTGTTTTCACTGTCCCTGTTATCGTTAAACTTAACGACAGTCCTGGATGTCAGCATTGGCACTATAGCCCTGATGCCAAGTTCTACAGATTTTTGGATTATATATTCCATCTTCCCGCTCTTTGGGATACCCTGGAAAAGCGTGATATCCACCGGCGGTTCCTTCTTATCAGCATTATACAGGATATCCGATACTCTAACAATAACATTTCTGTCTATAAAGCTCTCGATGCGGCATCGGTATTCGGCTCCACAGCTGTCGACGACGGTTATGCCATCACCGGGTTTCATCCTGAGCACGTTTTTTATATGATTGCAGTCGTTTCCGGAAATTATGATACTTCCGGTGTCAGGATTGACAATATAGCCACCGGAACTTATATGGAACCTGGCCATCTGAACGCTATCCCCACCCATTCTCCGAGCTCTGTCGCTTCAACAAGGCAAAATCCTGCCTTGACGTATCTGTCGATGACTTCGTCCCTTCGATCCCTGATAATGCCGGACACAATACAATAACCGCCGTTTTTTGCGACAAGCGGAATTTTTATGCTTAATTCAAGAATAACATCAGCAATGATATTCGCTGCTACAAGGTCAAACTTTTCAAGAGCCGGTATACAACTATCGATTGTCCCGCATTTTGCGTCGATCTTATCGGCTGCTCCGTTCAACGCTGCATTTTCTTTTGTTATACGTACCGCTATCCCGTCGATATCGGCTGCCACTACACGGGATGCGCCGCAGCCGACGGCGACAAGGGAAAGGATCCCGCTGCCACAGCCTAAGTCCAGCATGCGTGCTCCGGAAGAGATGTATTTTTCAATAAGGCGGGCGCATATAGCCGTTGATTCATGTGTTCCCGTACCGAATGCCATTCCGGGATCGAGCTCTATTACTGTTTTTGTCACTTTTTTTGTAGCTGTTTCTCCCGGGGCTTGGACATAAGACTCCCATGACGGTTTAATTACGATCTTGTCGGTGATGTGAAATGGCTTATAATATTTGCGCCAGGCATTGGACCAATCCTCATCTTCCACACTGCCCTGAGTGATGGCAGTTATTGCTGCTTTGGAGCGTTCGGCCGCCGTCCGGATTTTGCGTATTAAATCCTCATGATATTTATCTATGCAGCCGCCCTCAGGGAAATATGCTTTAAAGATAACCATATTGTTTGCATAATCTATTTCAGCGCCTGTGGAACCACATTCAGCGAGGACGCCTGACAGCACGTCTTCATATTCTCTGTCGGCCTCGATTTTGAAGTAAGTACTTTTCATAGAAGCCAAGGTCATATCCCCAACGTATTCTTCATTTTGTCAAAAAAACCCCTGCGCTGCTCATGTACTTCATCACCACTGATTTCAGCGAACTCACGCAATATAGTCTTCTGCTTTTCGTTCAATTTCTTTGGAACCTCTATATTGACCTTGATGTATTGGTCGCCGCGCCCATTGCTTTTGAGATGCTGTATTCCTTTGCCTTTCAGCCTGAATATGGCGCCCGTCTGGGTGCCTTCCGGCACGGTGCATTTTGCTTTTCCTTCGAGTGTCGGGACATCAAGTTCACACCCAAGCGCACTTTGCACAAATGTGACAGGTATTTCACATACCACGTCATCGCCCTGCCTGTGAAACAGCGGATGCGGCTTCACCCTGACCACTACGAAGAGGTCGCCCGCAGGCCCGCCGCGATAGCCCGGCTCTCCCTCGCCCCTGAGTGAGATTATCTGATCGTCGTTGATACCTGCCGGAACATTTATGCTTATTTTGACATTCTTCTTTATCCTGCCCGTGCCATTGCATGAATGGCACGGATCAGTCAGGATTTTGCCTTCTCCGCGACATATGTCGCACGTCTTGATATTGACAAACTGGCCGAATACCGTGCTCTGCTTGTATTGAATCTGCCCTGTGCCGCCGCAGTGTTTGCACGTGGACGGGCCCGTACCGGGTTTGGCGCCATTGCCGCCGCAGACGCCGCATGCTTCGTATCTGTCTACCGAGATTTCTTTTTGTATGCCGAAAGCCGCATCCTCAAAGGAGATCTCAATAGCCATTTTAATATCCATTCCTTTTGCAGGCGCTGTTTTTGAACGGCCGGAATGTCTTCCGAACCCGGCGCCGCCAAAAAAGGAATCAAATATATCTCCCAAGCCGAAATCCATATCGCTGAATCCGCCGAAGCCGGACGAATCGACCCCGGCATGCCCGAAACGGTCATACTTCGACCGTTTCTGGGGATCGCTCAGGACTTCATATGCTTCGTTTATCTCTTTAAAGCTTGCCTCTGCAGCCTTGTCACCTGGGTTGACGTCCGGATGACACTGTTTGGCGAGTTTACGGTATGCTTTCTTTAAATCGGCCTCGGTTGTATTTTTATCGACGCCGAGGACCTCATAGTAATCCCTTTTTTCAGCCAAACCTTCCCACTCCGATCAAATTTGCTGACACCGGACAAACGGTCAGAAGCGAGGAGTGCACGGAAGCCGAGGCGCAAAAGGCGGAGCGTATATCCGATACGCGAGCACTTTTGCGACCGACGGCTGACACCGCAATCCGACGCTTATCACCATGCCCCGGACAAACGGTCAGAAGCGAGGAGTGCACGGAAGCCGAGGCGCAAAAGGCGGA
>CAYWGM010000050.1:7078-9697 GCA_964457875.1 uncultured Eubacteriales bacterium
CCGGACAAACGGTCAGAAGCGAGGAGTGCACGGAAGCCGAGGCGCAAAAGGCGGAGCGTATATCCGATACGCGAGCACTTTTGCGACCGACGGCTGACACCGCAATCCGACGCTTATCACCGTTTGTCATCGTCGACAACCTTATAATCCGCATCATACACATCCCCCTGGCCTCCCGGACTACCTGAACCTCCCGGTCCGCCCGGACCACCCGGGCCTTCTGTGCCGGGTCCTTGCCCTCCGGGCCCGTAACCGCCATCCGGACCAACGCCCGATCCGCCCGGACCTCCTGGGCCGCCTGGACCTCCCGGTCCTCCCTGGCCGGATTGGTATATCTTTGACGATATATCGTAAAACGACTGCTGCAGCTTTTCCGACGCTTGTTTTATCGCTGCCGGATCATTGCCTTTCAAGGCCTCTCTTACTTTGTTGATCTCGCCCTCTATCTTCGACTTATCGGAATCATTCAATTTGTCACCAAGGTCTTTCACTGTCTTTTCAGATTGATAAACCAACGAATCCGCATTATTCCTGATCTCGACTTCCTCTTTGTGCTTTTTATCATCATTTGCGAATTTCTCGGCATCCTTGACAGCTTTGTCAATTTCGCTGTCAGTAAGGTTGGTCGACGCCGTTATCGTGACCTTCTGTTCATTACCCGTACCCAAATCCTTGGCCGAAACGTGTACGATACCGTTGGCATCGATATCAAATGTGACATCTATCTGAGGCACGCCTCTCGGCGCCGGCGGAATACCGGACAAATGGAATTTCCCGAGCGTTTTATTACCGGAAGCCATTTCGCGCTCACCTTGCAGTACATGTACTTCCACGCTGGTCTGCCCGTCTGCCGCGGTTGAAAAAACCTGGCTCTTTTTGGTCGGTATGGTAGTGTTCCTTTCCACCAATTTGGTGAAGACGCCGCCGAGTGTTTCAATACCGAGCGAAAGGGGTGTGACGTCAAGGAGCAGCAAGTCTTTCACCTCGCCCGTAAGCACGCCTGCCTGGATAGCAGCGCCGATGGCCACGCATTCGTCAGGATTGATACCTTTATATGGTTCCTTACCGGTGAATTTTCGTACGATTTCCTGTACTGCAGGCATACGCGTCGCACCGCCGACAAGCAGAATCTTATCGAGTTTATCGGCGGAAAGGCCGGAATCCTGCAATGCCTGTCTCATCGGCCCCATTGTCTTATCGATCAGGTCGGCGGTAAGTTCTTCCAGTTTGGCCCTGGTCATCGTTATGTCGAGATGTTTCGGACCCGCTGCATCCGCCGTGATGAACGGCAGGTTGATATTAGTCTGCGTAACGCTGGACAATTCGATCTTGGCCTTTTCGGCCGCTTCCTTCAATCTCTGGAGCGCCATCTTGTCATTTCTCAGATCAATGCCGTTTTCGCGTTTAAACGTGTCGGCAAGATAATCGATGACCTTCTGGTCAAAGTCATCGCCGCCGAGACGGTTATTGCCGTTGGTGGCAAGCACCTCGAAGACTCCGTCCCCGATTTCGAGTATGGATACGTCGAATGTACCGCCTCCAAGGTCATACACCATAATTTTCTGTTCATGCTCTTTATCAAGCCCATAAGCAAGCGCCGAAGCAGTAGGCTCATTGATGATCCTCATCACTTCAAGGCCTGCGATCTTACCCGCATCTTTTGTAGCCTGCCTCTGTGAATCGCTGAAATATGCAGGCACCGTTATGACGGCCTGTGTTATGGTCTCTCCGAGAAATCCTTCGGCGTCAGCCTTCAGTTTTTGAAGGACCATGGCCGATATCTCCTGCGGGGTATAATCCTTGTTATCTATTCTTACTTTCCTGTTGGTACCCATGTCCCTTTTAATTGAGACGATCGTCCTGTCAGGATTGGTTATTGCCTGCCTCTTTGCCACTTGTCCGACAAGCCTTTCTCCGGTCTTTGAAAAAGCGACGACCGACGGAGTGGTCCTATTACCCTCTGCATTCGGGATAACGACAGGTTCTCCGCCTTCCATGACGGCGACGCATGAGTTTGTCGTCCCCAGATCGATTCCTATAACTTTACCCATATGACTTTACCCTCCTGTTATATTAAACGTTTATATCCATTAATCAGCCACTGTTAATTAACCACTTTTAATTTGCCACTTTGACAACACTATAGCGTACTACCTTATCGTCGATCATATAACCTTTCTGCAATTCATCCACTATAACGCCCTCGCCGTGATCATCATCCTCGACATGCATAACGGCGTTATGGAAATTCGGGTCGAATTTCTTACCTATACATTTTATTTCTTCGAGACCGAGTTTCTTCATGACATCGTTGAACTGTCTCAGAATCAATCTGATACCGTCTTTTACGGCCTTGATGCTATGCTCGTCATCCGATGAATCGGCGGCTTTCGCCAGATTGTCCAGAACCGGAAGAAATGCGCTGATAATATCGCATGTCGTATCCATGCAGATAGCGGACTTCTCTTTCAATGTCCTTTTCTTATAATTATCGAACTCGGCCGCAAGCCTCTGCAAAGAGTCAAAATACTCCTCGGCCTGCTTCGAAGCCGAAGCAAGCTTATCCTTCAAATCACTGATTTCTTCCTGAACTTCCGCGTTAACTTCCGCGTTAACTTC
>CAYWGM010000050.1:9797-11024 GCA_964457875.1 uncultured Eubacteriales bacterium
AACTTCCGCGTTAACTTCCGCGTTAACTTCAACGTTATCATCCATGCTTCATTTTCCTCCTGATGTTATTCAAGTTCTTCGTCAACCAGTCTGAGCAACTCCCTGTTCAGCATCCTGCTGATATATCTGAGCGATGCTATAACGCCTGCATAATCCATCCTTATGGGACCTATCACGCCTATCGATCCGAGAAGCGTATCCTCGAGGCTGTAAGAAGCTGTTATAAGGCTGCAATCCTTTATCTCGTCCATTTCGTTTTCAGACCCTATCCTAACCCTTATCTCGCCGTTTTCACCGGTGCTCTTCAATATCCTTGCCATCAGGTCCTTGGCATCCATGATATCGAGCAGTTCCCTTGCCTTGACTATATCCCTGAATTCCGGGTGATTGAATATTTTAGTGGTCCCGTCAAGGTAAAGCTCGGTATTATCGACCTGATCGATGCAATTCCTTACCCCGTCCAATATCGGTCTGAGGCTTTCGGAATAAATCCCGATACGCTTTTCGATTTCCTTAATGACTTTTATATTGATCTGTTCCAAAGTAAGGCCGCTTAGTTTGACATTCAGGATACCCGAAATCCTGATCAGGACATCCGGCGTCAACGACTCGGAAATCCTGACGATGCAGTTTCTGACCACACCTGTATTGGTAACGGCCACGATAAGCGCCTTTCCGGAATCAACGGGAACGACCTGCACTGCTTTGAGCTTGCTCTTGTTCATATTAGGCGTGACCGCCATCGAAGTATATTTCGTTATCCTCGACAGTACTGCGGAGGCATGCTTTATAATTTCGCTAAGTTCGCTTATCCTGATCTGAAGGGCATCCCTAATTATGTCTGTCTCCTGCACGCTCAACTCACGGAGCTTCATCAATTCGTCCACATACAGCCTGTATCCTTTGACGGACGGAATCCTGCCGGCTGACGTGTGAGGCTGCGCAAGATAACCCATTTCCTCAAGGTCGGACATTTCATTGCGGATGGTTGCGGAACTCAATCCAAGTTCGTGCTTCCTGGCAATGGTCCTGGAGCCTATAGGTTCGGCCGTGTCAATGTAATCGTCTATGATAGCCTGAAGAATCATCCTTTTCCTCTCATCAAGGAACATGTCAGCCTCCATGGAATAAGAGGCGCAAATCGCACCTCTGTTGTTAGCACTCTCGTTAAGCGAGTGCTAATACTATCTAGAATTTAGCATTATGATTTATTTTTGTCAAGTGATA
>CAYWGM010000051.1:0-7403 GCA_964457875.1 uncultured Eubacteriales bacterium
TACACAGAGATATACTTCCAGCGGCCGCGCTTGAAGCGTATCGCATACATAGCCGCGCGGATGAGGAAATCGGCGCCGACGGCCAGCCATACGCCCATTATGCCCATGCCCAGCAACATGCCCAGCAAATATGTGACTCCGACTCTGAACAGCCATATGCCCACAAACGTTGAAGCCGCTACATAGAACATATCGCCGGCGCCGCGCATGCAGCCCGATAAGACCACCACTACTGCGAGAAACGGCTGCGACAGGCAAAATATCCTGATTGCCGACGTCCCTTGAATTATGACCTCATAATCGTTGGTATAAGCCGAAATGATACCTCTCGCAAAGGCAAAGACAAGCGCCGACAAGATCACTGACAACACAACACTTATCTTAAGCGATTCCCAGCCGAATTTTTCGGAAAGATCCGGGCGCCGGTTCCCAAGGCTTTGTCCGACAAGTGTCGTCGCTGCGATACCTATGCCCCACCCCGGTATGAAAATAATGGAGTTGATATTCATACCTATCTGGTAAATGGTCATCGCGGTTGTGCCCATATTCGAAATTATGACCTGCAGCACAAGAAAGCCTCCCTGCATGATGATCTGCTCCAATGTAGCGGGGACACCGATCCGCAGCATCCTCTTCATAAGCGAGAAGTCAAAATCACGCCAACAAGTCTTATCCAAACGCAGTACGCTTTTTGGCCTGAAAAGCGCGCCTATGCTGAGCAGACCGCCTATGCCCCTCGATACCGATACTGCAATGGCTGCGCCTGTTATACCCATAGCGCCAATCGTGATGAACTTTGTACTTATCCCATAAATGAGTATGATCCCAAGGACAACATTGATTATGTTGAATATGTACGCGATGGTCATTGGCGTCTTCGTATCGCCGGCTCCCCTGAGGCATCCGCTAATAATGGTGTTCACCAGCAGCAGCGGAAAGGAATATGAAGTTATCCGAAAATAGATATCGGCGAATTTGAGGATCTCAGGCTCGGCATTGCCAAAAAACAGGCAGATAAGGTCATAAGAAAATACAATGGACAGAATCGTGACAAAAACAGAAAAAATCGCTCCGACCAAAGCCGCCATAATGACGGTGTTTTTGGCTTTATCGCTCCGGCCTTCTCCGATGAGACGCGCCACGACTACCGTCCCACCGGTCGAAAGGGCTACGAATATTACCATGATTATATTTGTCAGCGCGACAATAAGACCTACGGCTGATATGGCCGAATTCCCGATACGCCCGACCAGAATCGTGGAAACGACGCCGACCACCATGAACAGCGTCTGCTCGATGACCGCCGGCGTGGAAAGCTTTATGACGGTCTTTCGTATATTTGATTCATCTATTAACAATTGATATGACCCGCTTTATAAAGTAATAAAAAACCGCTAACAACAACAATATTATCTCGCAACTATATTAATCAGTTTATCGGGGACGGTAATGACCTTCACGATCTGTTTCCCCTGTATCAACGCCTTGACCGCTTCATGCTGCAGCGCCGTCCGCTCCGCCGAATCACGGTCAAGCCCGGTTGCGATGAAAATGCGTTCGCGCACCCGGCCGTTCAATTGGACAGCAATCTCCACCTGGCTCCCGATTGTCTTGCTTTCATCCCAAGCAGGCCATATCTGGCCGTTAAGAAAACCAGAATACCCGCACAATCGCCATATCTCTTCGGAAATATGCGGCGCGAACGGATTGAGCAATAGCAGGAAGGTCTTCAGTTCAGACCGGTTGATCCTCTCCAAAGCATAAAATTCATTGAGGAGGCTCATCATGCTGGCTATTGCCGTATTGAACTTGAGCTGTTCTATATCTTCGCTCACTTTTTTTATTGTCCTGTGCATGGCCGATTCAAATGCAGGCGAATAAAAAGCGCTGACTGCGCCGGCTGCGCTGACTGCACAGCCTGCACTACCTGCATTGCCGGCGCCATCCGTGCCGCCATTGACATCAGGACCATCGGCAAGCATCGCGGGCAGCCTCCATACGCGCTCGAGGAAGCGCCTGCATCCTTTCACCCCGTTCTGCGACCATGGTACGGCTTTTTCAAAATCACCGATGAACATGATATACATCCTTAGGGTGTCGGCGCCGTATTCGGCTGATACATCATCGGGATTCACGACGTTGCCTCTCGATTTGGACATCTTTTCGTTATTCTCACCGAGGATCATCCCATGCGACGTCCTCTTGCTGTAAGGCTCGGGCGTCGTCACGTATCCGTTGTCGTAAAGGAATTTATGCCAGAACCTTGAGTACAGCAAGTGCAGCGTCGTATGCTCCATGCCGCCGTTGTACCAATCCACGGGCATCCAGTACCTGATGTTCCGCTCGCCGGCGAACTGCCTGTCATTCTTCGGATCGATATAGCGTAGGAAATACCAGGACGAACCCGCCCACTGCGGCATCGTATCGGTCTCTCTCCGGCCATTGCCCCCGCACTTCGGGCATGCGGTCTCAAGCCATTCAGTCATGTTGGCCAGCGGTGATTCGCCGGTGGATGTGGGTTCATAGCTCTCAACCTCAGGCAGCAGCAATGGGAGCTCGTTCTCGGGGACAGGCACCCAACCGCATTTCTCGCAGTAAATCAACGGGATCGGCTCGCCCCAGTACCTTTGACGGGAAAACACCCAATCCCTCAGTTTATAATTGACTTTTCTCACGCCGCATTTCTGTTCTTCGAGCCAGTCAGTGATCCGCTCCTTTGCGGCCTTTACTTCAAGGCCGTCCAGAAAACCGGAATTTACCATCATCCCCGTTTCCATATCAACAAAGGCCTCTTTTTCAATATCGCCGCCCTTGACGACCTCGATGACGGGAAGGCCGAACTTGTGCGCAAACTCCCAATCGCGGGCATCATGCCCGGGTACGGCCATGATGGCTCCCGTGCCGTAGGACATCAGGACATAATCTGAAACCCATATGGGTATGCTCTTTCCATTCACAGGATTTATTGCGCGTACGCCCTTTATCTCGACGCCTGTTTTTTCTTTAACCAGTTCGGTCCGCTCAAAATCCGACTTTTTATTGGCGGCATCCCTGTAATCCCTGATCTCACCCGTGTTGGCGATCCTGTCTTTATACATATCCAGCATGGGATGCTCCGGCGCCACAACCATATACGTAGCGCCGAAAAGCGTATCAGGCCGCGTGGTATATACTCTTATACTGTAATCGTCATCTATCCGGAAATCGACCTCCGCCCCTTCTGAACGGCCTATCCAGTTGATCTGCTGGATTTTTATACGATCCAGAAAGTCGACAGTGTCCAAATCGTTTATCAATTTCTCCGCGTAATCCGTAATCTTCAGCATCCATTGATTCTTGACCTTTTTTATGACCTCGCCGCCGCACCGCTCACAGACGCCGTTCACGACCTCTTCATTGGCAAGCCCGACCTTGCAATCGGTGCACCAGTTGATCGGCGCCTCTTTCTTGTAGGCGAGGCCTTTTTCGAAAAGCTTGAGGAATATCCACTGCGTCCATTTATAATAATCGGGGTCGGTCGTATTTATCTCTCTTGACCAGTCGAACGAAAGACCGAGCGACCTGATTTGGTTTTTAAACCTGTTCACATTACGCTCCGTCACCTTCTTGGGATGGATCTTGTTTTTTATGGCGTAGTTTTCGGTCGGCAGGCCGAACGCATCCCAACCGACGGGGAAAAGCACATTATATCCCTGCAGCCGCCGCTTTCGCGAGATTATATCGAGCGCGGTATATGGTCTGAGGTGCCCGACATGCAGCCCTTCGCCTGAAGGATAAGGGAATTCGATCAACGCATAATATTTGGGTTTTACATGATCATCGCCAGCACAAAATGGCTTGTCCGTTTCCCAGATATCCTGCCACCTTTTCTCGATCCGCTTGGGATCATATTCGCCGAAAGGACATATTTCTTCCATTGATGAACACTTCCTTTTTCATATTCCAAGCCCGACTATACCGTCTGCCCAAAGCCTTTCAAGGTTATAGAACTTCCTGTCATCCTCCTTGAAAATATGGACGACCACTTCCCCATAATCCGCAAGTATCCAATTCGCGCTGTCGTATCCCTCACAATGAGAACGCCTTATGCCGGCCTCTTCAAGCCTCATTTCCAGCTCGTCCGCAAGGGCCTTCACATGAGTGGCCGACGTCCCCGTACAAATGATGAAGTAGTCAGCCAGTATAGAAATGCCGCTTATATCTATCACATTTATCTGCTTTGCCTTTTTAGAATCCAATATGCCTACAATCAATTCACGCAGCTTCATGCTGTCCAAAAACCAACCTCCGTCGAAGACAGGCTCTAAAACATTGATTAACTATTATACCACTAAAAGAATGGCTTGTGTGGACTAATATTGATTCTGGTACTGATGATTTTGAAACTGGCGGTTCTGATACTGACGGGGCTGATACTTGCGATTCTGGTACTGCTGACTTGGGTACTGCTGACTTGGGTACTGCTGATTCCTGTAATTTGCCTGTTGTTGGCCGGAAATGTTCTGACTGTTGTTGGCCGCGGTACGTTTACGGGCGATTATGAAATTCCGCGCGTCTATTGAATCAGGCTGTATAAGAGCACCCTTTTTAATTACGTATTTTATCGTGCTGTCAAGCGCGATTATTATCGAGGCGTCAATATCCGAAAATGCAACCTTCCTTATCTCATCTACTCCGGGGAATACCCTTCCTGGTTCGATATAATCGGAGATAAAGATTATTTTCTCGAGAATGCTCATATTCTCACGTCCGGTGGTATGATAATGTATCGAGTTCAGAATATCCGGGTCGTCGATGCCGAATTTCTCTTGGACAATAGCGGCCGCCAAAGGCCCATGAAGCAACTCCGGCTGACTGCGCGTGATTTCGTCGGTTTCCACTCCATACTGCTCGCAAAGCGGCACCATGTCCCAATTCCTCACATCTCTCGCATAATCGTGCAACAGTCCGGCGACCAAAGCCTTGCCGCAGTCTTCGCCATAACGCGATGAAAGCTTCACAGCCATATTGGCCACATTCAGCGAATGTATGAACCTCTTTGGGATAAGATCGGTCTCGAGTATGTTTTTAAGCTCCTCAATATTCATATCGCACACCTCACATACATGTTGCGCATAACAATATGCCGCCATATTATATTACCATATCATTCCACATATGTCAATCTTTGCTATGGATAATCTTGAATCAACGACCGCACTATGCTTTATGATTGATTAATAATCTTAATTATACTACTATTATTACCAATTTTTAAAGAAAAATATTCTAGGCAAATACCAAATTTATCATGTATACAGACCGTGGACGGAGATGAATTTCTCAGCAGGTTCCGTTACAAGATACCTGATCGATTTACCCTCCTTGACGCGATTCCTGATATCAGTGGAAGATATATCGATTAGCGGCAATTCGTCCGTATGAATAACAGCCCCGTATTGCTCCGTCAATTTGCGTACTTCGTTAAGAAAAACCGCTTTTTTAAAGCCGGGCCTTAATACGGCTATTACTTCGCACATTGAGAAAAGGATCCGCGGCTCTTTCCATCTGGCAAGATCGGGTACGACATCGGCGCCGGTGATAAAAAAAAGCTTTGCGGCGGGATAGATGGATTTCAACTCGCGAAGCGTATCCACGGTATATGTCGTGCCGCCTCTGGCCAATTCGATTTCCGAAATGTCGAAATAGGGATTGCCCGCTATCGAGGCCTTTACCATAAAAGACCTGTGGGCAGCGGCGGAAATGAGTTTGTTATCTTTATGCGGAGGCATTCCGGCAGGTATGAAAATGATCCTGTCAAGGGCATATCTTTCCCTGACGCTTTCCGCGACAATAAGATGCCCCAGGTGGATAGGATCGAACGTACCGCCCGATATTCCTAACTTTTTAAGTTGGCATTCGTCAGAAAGACCGCTCATTGCAGTGTCGCCTTCCGACATCCCTCCGTCCGACATCCTTCCGTCCGATATCTTTCCTGCCGATATCTTTCCTGTAATGCATATTTTCAAATCTGATTTTGCCGACCGCTTCATACGCCCGATCAATGGCCGCATCAAACGAATCGTCCATCGCGGCGACGCCAAGGACCCTGCCTCCCGCGGTGTAATACCGGCCGCCTTCATATCTGGTGCCGGCATGATACACAGTCACTTTATCATCTTTTTCAGCATCTTCGATTCCTGTAATTTCAAACCCGGTCCCATAAGATGAAGGATAGCCTCCCGAAGCCATGACAACGCATACGGCAGGTCTATCGTCCCATTCAATATCTATCTTGTCAAGTTTTGCGTCAATTACGGCGTCTATAACATCGATGATATCGTTTTTCAATCTGGGCAGGACGACCTGCGTTTCAGGGTCTCCGAACCTCGCATTATACTCGATGACCTTGGGACCGGCCTGTGTGATCATCAACCCAAAATACAGGCAGCCTTTGAATACCCTTCCTTCCGACTCCATAGCCTTTACCGTCGGCAGGAAGATATCCCGCATGCAGGTTTGCCCGAGATCCCGGCCATATATACGGCTCGGAGAAAAAGCGCCCATTCCGCCTGTGTTCAAGCCCCGGTCGCCGTCAAACGCCCGTTTGTGATCCTGCGAACTTACCATCGGCACTACGTTCTTACCGTCAACAAAAGCAAGAACCGTCACCTCAGGCCCTTTAAGAAACTCCTCGATGACAATTTCGTTCCCCGACGCGCCAAAGACCTTCTGCTCCATGATGCTTGCGACCGCAGCCTCCGCCTCGTCAAAGCAATCGGCGATTATCACGCCCTTGCCCAAGGCAAGCCCGTCGGCCTTGATTACGATAGGGTAATCGGCGCTTTTCAGATATTCAGCTGCCTTTTGAGGATCATGGAAGGTTTCAAATGATGCAGTAGGAATATTATATTTTTTCATAAGGTTCTTTGAAAAAACCTTGCTCGATTCGATTGCAGCAGCGTTCGCACGAGGGCCGAAAGCCCGTATCCCGTTCCTTTCGAGCTCGTCAACCATACCTGATGCAAGCGGGTCGTCAGGTGCGACAAAAACCAAATCAATTGCATTGTCGCGGGCAAAACGCGTTATACCCTGAATGTCCGTCGCCTTGAACGGTACACACTCCGCAATCCTTGAAATACCGCCGTTTCCAGGGGCGCAATAGATTTGTCTTACTCGTATGCTCTCTGTGATTTTACGCACGATGGCATGTTCGCGTCCGCCACTTCCGACAACCAGCACCTTCATACCGGTCATTCTCCTATCCGACGATGCCTACCGTAATGCGCCGCTTATCGCCGTAATGCGCCGCTTATCGCCATCCTTGCCCGGCCGTAAACGGCCAGAAGCAAGCAGTACAAGGCGCGCGAGGCGAGAAGCGCGGAACATATACATGATATGTGAGCACTTCGAGACCGAAGCGC
>CAYWGM010000051.1:7503-10946 GCA_964457875.1 uncultured Eubacteriales bacterium
AGGCGAGAAGCGCGGAACATATACATGATATGTGAGCACTTCGAGACCGAAGCGCGACACAGTAATGCGCCGCTTATCGCCATCCTTGCCCGGCCGTAAACGGCCAGAAGCAAGCAGTACAAGGCGCGCGAGGCGAGAAGCGCGGAACATATACATGATATGTGAGCACTTCGAGACCGAAGCGCAACACAGTAATGCGCCGCTTATCGCCGTTTACGGTCAGTGTTTGAAATGGCGCATAGCAGTAAACACCATCGCAATCCCGTACTTATTACATGCATCTATTGATTCCTGATCTTTCAGGGAACCGCCAGGCTGAATTATTGCCTTTATGCCTGCTTTTGCCGCTAATTCGACACAATCGGGGAACGGGAAAAACGCGTCGGACGCCATGACGGCCCCGGATGCCTTACTGCCCGCATAATCAACCGCTATTCTGGCCGATGTGATCCTGTTCATCTGACCGGGCCCGATCCCTATCGTCTGACCTGATTTTGCCAGGACTATGGCATTCGACTTGGTGTGTTTGACTACTTTCATTGCGAACTTGAGATCCTCCATTTGTGAAGAACCCGGCTTCGCAACTGTCACAAACGACAGCTCATCATCATTATAAATCCCGCTGTCGATATTCTGGACGAGTAATCCGCCCGAAACCTTCTTCATGTCGAGCGTGTTCGACGGAAGTCCGGTTGCTATCCTGCCAAGCTGCAAAAGCCTTATGTTCTTTTTCTGCATGAGCACATCCATCGCATCCTTGCTGAAGGACGGCGCAATTACGATTTCGACGAATATCTTGTTTATCTCTTCCGCTGTCTTTGAGTCGATCTCCCCGTTTGCCGCCACTATCCCTCCGAAAATCGAGACAGGATCAGCTTGATAGGCCTTGATATAAGCCTCGTAAATAGTTGACGCAGTTGCGACCCCGCACGGGTTGGCATGCTTGACAGCTACGACGGCAGGCCCGTCAAATTCCTTCAGTAATTCGATCGCGCCGTTGGTATCATTGATGTTGTTGTATGACAATTCCTTGCCGTGGAATTGTATGGCTTGAGTTATGGCCCCCGAAGGAACAGGGACCTCCCTGTAGAAGGCAGCCTTCTGATGGGGATTTTCCCCATACCGCATATCCTGCACCTTTTCATATGTCATTGTGAATGTGGCCGGAAACGACCTGTCGCCGGTGATGTTCCTCAAATAATTGGCTATCAGGGTATCGTAATTGCTTGTATGCTCAAAGACCTTGCAGGCAAGCCTGAATTTGACGGCTAAAGAAACATCGCCGTCGGCCTTGACCTGTTTTAGGACCTCGCCATAGTCGGCGGGATCTACCAAGACAACTACATCCTGGTAGTTTTTGGAAGCGGCTCTGAGCATCGTCGGTCCGCCTATATCGATATTTTCTATGGCTTCCTCGAGCGTGACGCCTTCCTTCAAGATGGTCTGCTTGAACGGATACAAGTTTATAATTACCATATCTATAGGGGTGACGCCCAATTTGGCTATCTGCTTCATATGGTCGGGATTACCCCGCATCGCAAGGATGCCGGCATGTATTGCCGGATGGAGCGTTTTCACCCTCCCGTCAAGACATTCGGGAAATTTGGTTACATCAGAAACGTTCAACACCTTTATGCCCGCGTTGTTTAAAGCATTAGCGGTTCCTCCGGTAGAGACGATCGCTATGCCGAGTGATTCGAGTTCCCTGGCAAACTCCACTATTCCGGTTTTGTCAGACACGCTGATAAGCGCCCTTTTTATCAATTTTCCCCATCCCCTTCCTTTGTCTTTATTCTTACCCTTCTTCCTTCTATGCTCAATCTACCTTCGGAATATAACCTTACAGCCTCGGGCAGCAGTACCCTTTCAGCTTCTTCCATAACCCTTTTCTGAAGTGTTTCCGCCGTGTCGTCATCCTTTATACAAACGGCTTTTTGCAGTATTATCGGGCCTGCATCCGCTTCAAGGTCAACAAAATGGACGGTGGCTCCGGTCACCTTCACCCCGTACTCAAGCGCCTTCTGATGAGGAACAAGCCCATAATAGCCTTTTCCGCAGAAAGACGGGATAAGCGCGGGATGTATATTGATGATCCGGTTTTTGTAATAATCACAGAAACGCTGCCCCAATATGCTTAAGAAACCGGCCATCACAACAAGCCCCACGTCCCGGTCGGTCATATGCCGCAGAAGCGCCTCATCATACGCGTCAATACCGGGAAAAGTCTTCCTCGCTATGCAAACAGTATTGATGCCGGCTTTTGAAGCCCTTTCCATGGCGTATGCGCCCGGACGGCTCGAGACCACAGTGGCGATACGGCATTTTTTAACATGCCCGTCCGCGATACGGTCCATCAATGCCTGCAGATTGGTTCCGCCGCCTGATACGAGGACGCCTATGTTCAGCATAATTCCACGCCGGCCTCCCCGCTTGCGACTTCGCCGATGACAAACGCCTCTTCATTGAGCTCCACGACACGCCGGATAACTGAATCGGCCTGCCCGTCATCTACAGCCATTACCATTCCTATACCCATATTAAAAGTATTGAACATATCTTTCTCATTAATATCTCCCGCGTCACGGATAATATTAAATATCGGGCGGACAGGCCAGCTGCCGCGCCGAATCATAGCCTTTAACCCCGAAGGGAGCATGCGGGGGATGTTCTCAATAAATCCGCCGCCGGTAATATGCGCAATGCCTTTTAAGGTAAATGTCTTTTTCAAGTCCGATACAAGCGCCGTATAAATCTTCGTCGGTCTCAGCAGCTCTTCTCCGAGAGTGCAGCCGAGACTCTGTATATGCTCGCTGAGTTTTTCCTCGGTGGGTTTAAAGATCTTGCGAACAAGTGAATATCCGTTGCTGTGAAGGCCTGATGAAGAAATACCGATTAGCTTGTCGCCTTTTTTGATGAGGCTGCCGTTTATTATCGAATCCTTTTCGACGATCCCGACCGCAAAGCCTGCAATATCGTATTCGCCTTCCGCATAAAATCCCGGCATCTCTGCAGTTTCGCCGCCTATCAGCGAACACCCCGCCATGATGCAACCGGCGGATACGCCTTTCACAATCTCCGCCACTTTCTCCGGCTTATTCCTGCCTACCGCCAGGTAATCCAGGAAAAAGAGCGGTTCGGCTCCCGAACATGCTATATCGTTAACGCACATCGCGACGCAATCGATACCGATAGTATCATGCCTATCCATCAGGAAGGCTATCTTGAGCTTGGTGCCGACGCCATCGGTGCCTGAAACGAGGACAGGGTCGCGGTACTTGGATATGCCGAGTGAGAAGAGCCCTCCGAATCCGCCGATATCGGTGAGTACCTCCGGCCTGTATGTAGCTTTCACGAACTGCCGCATCAACCTGACGGATTCGTAACCTGCTTCTATATCGACGCCTGAGTCTTTATAATTGAACATTAATGAAATACTCCTTTTT
>CAYWGM010000052.1:0-4758 GCA_964457875.1 uncultured Eubacteriales bacterium
TGGGCATGGGTGTGGGCAAGGGCATGGAGGGCTTTGCGGATCGTCCGCCCCACAAACTCTCCGGCGGGCAGCAGCAGTTGATCGCGCTTGCGTCCATTCTGGCTCTGCAGCCCAAAATAATAATACTGGATGAAGTGGCGGCACAGGTCGATGAAGAAGGCACGGCGCTTCTGAAGAAAGCGGTACAGGCCCTGAAAGCGCAGGGCAGGACAATAATGATCATAGAACATGAACCGCATTTTAAGGAATTCTACAACAGGAAATACTGTTTGACTTCGGGAAGCCTGGTTGAGGTGGCGGCAAGGTGAGAGTGAGGTGGCAATGAGGAGGCAGTATGAGCTTTATCGTCCTTGACAATATCAGTTTCGGCTATCAAAAGACGCTTTTCCAGATCAGCGACGTTTCGCTCGAGCTGGATCGCGGCAGCATTGCCATTCTTACCGGCAAAAACGGAAGCGGCAAGACTACGCTTTCCAAACTGATGATGGGCATTTTAAAGCCCCAGAAAGGCCGGGTGCTGGTGGATGGGCAGGACATACGCAAACAAAACCTCGCGGATACCGCAAAAAATGTAGGCTACCTTTTCCAAAACCCCGAAAGACACCTGTTTTGCGCTTCAGTACTGGAGGAGGTCGCTTTTTCTTTCAGACAGCGGGGACAAGGCGGCTGCCTTGAAGAGGCAAGACTACTGCTTGACAGGTTTTCAATGGCGGACAAGTCGCAGGAATATCCGTTACGCCTCTCCGGAGGCGAGAAACAGCGTTTGGCGCTGCTTTGCGTATTAGCGATGAAGCCGGGATACTATATACTGGACGAGCCCTCTTCCGGTATCGATAACGAAAACAAATGCAAATTGGTGGAGATGCTTAATGATTTGAAGGCCGAAGGCGCGGGCGTCTGTATCATTACTCATGATAAAGCACTGATACGCAGCCTTGCGGACAGGGTTATAACGATGGACGGGGGGAGGCTGGAACGTGACGAAAATATCTGATTCCGCGGCACCAGGCCGTAGAATACCCGATCCCAGGACCATGCTGCTCATGGCCGCATGCTTGTCCACTCTCGGCGTCTTGATCGAAGAAACCTGGCTCTTATTCTGCGTATTCGTATTTACACTATTGTTGAGTGCCATTCTGCGAGTCAGGCTGATGTTCATCACGAAAAGACTCAGAGGCCTGATCAGTATAATCATATTCGTCGCGCTCATGGAGAGCGCATTCCGCGCAGAAGGCAGGCCCATACTTGCTTTGGGCACCTTGACTGTTTTGACCGAAGGCGGGTTGCTGCATGGCGCAGACACGCTTTTAAGAATGGGCACAGTGATTGCATCGGCATCCATATTCACACTGACGACATCACGCCAGATGATACAGGGGCTGATACAGTTGAAAATTCCATATGTATTCGCGTTCATGGCTTCGGTGGCTTTGCGCTTTCTGCCCGTATTCACGGAGGAATTCAGGGATACGCTGACGGCCATACAGCTTCGGGGCGTAAATCTAAAGAAGATACCATTCAAAGACAAATTAAAAATATACGGCTGTATTTTAGCGCCGGTGGCGTACGGCGCGGTTGACAAAGCCCAAAAGCTTTCCTATGCGATGGAGCTGCGCGCATTCCGTGCATACCCCAAGAGGACGAGCCGTTTTCTTCTAAAGTACGGCGCGGCTGATTATGTGTTGTTGATTATATTTCCGCTGATTACGGCGGCTTTATTGGCGTACTATTATATTTTGCTGAAATGATACTGCTGAAATGAAACAGATGAGGTGACATGAATGAAAATGAAAGTGCTCAGCGTGAACGGGATCACTAAGACGGGCAAGACCACTACAGTTGAAAACATCATCAGGGAGCTCAAAAAAAGAGGCTATACCGTCGGCTCGGTTAAAGAGATACACTATGAAGAATTCAGGATCGATACCGAAGGCACCAACACCGACAGGCACAAGAAGGCCGGATCGGAGCTTGTGACGGCGCGCGGCATGTATGAAACCGATGTATTATATCAGGGCATGCTACCTATGGATCAGATACTTACATTTTATAATCACGACTATGTGATTCTGGAAGGCGTCAATGATATCAATGCACCCAAGATCATTACCGCGCATAATACCGAAGAGATAGACCGGCTCATCGACTACAAAACTTTGATGATATCAGGCGTCATTTCGAATGAACTTACAGGTGAAGGGAACCCGGCAGAATACAAGGGAATCCCGGTAATCAACAGCATCGGCGATATCGGGTCAATGGTGGATATGTTAGAGGCAAAAGTGCCGCATTTGCTGCCTGATTTCGACAGCAGCTGCTGCAGCGCGTGTGGGTATGACTGCCATACTCTGCTGCAGAAGATCATTGCAGGGGAAATGAAACGCGGGGATTGCCGGATTGATGAGGGGAACATAACGTTATTGATAAATGGCAAAGAAATTACAATGGTACCGTTTGTGCAGAACATTTTAAGAAATGCGGTGCTTGGCGTGGTGAAGGAACTTAGCGGCTACCAGGAAGGCGCAAGTTTAAAGATCACGATGTAAAGACCACATGATATAAGATTGTGTCAGACTGAGGTATGGAGAGGGAAATGAAGTTAGAAAACGGGATAGAAAAGCAAATCCTGCAGCTATTGAATATTGACGAATGTTGTACGGCAGAGCGTTTCTCAAGCCGGCGTAACGAAGTCAGCAAAATCGTTGCTATACGCAGGGATGAAAAGAGAAAAAATGATAACAGTGAAACATTAATATTCGTATATAAGAGGTTTTTAAATGGCGGCGCAGAGGAAGAATGCCGTAACCTGAAGCTGTTGTCGGGGATAAATGTGCCAAATGTGTTGGCGTGTTCCGAAAAGGCGTTGTGCCTGGAATATATACCGGGGCCGACGTTTCTTCAGATGCTGGAGAAGTGCGAAAAGCAAAACACCCCCTTTGACCGGTACATTCATTTATGGATCGAATTCATGCAACATTTTTATAGGACGGTACCGGGATATATATACAATGACATAAACTTCTGCAACTTTATCATAACAGGTAAAGCATGGGATAAAGGCGAGTATATCGGCGAAAGCGTTTATGGCGTGGATCTTGAAGAAATCCGGCGCGGGCGTGCGGAGACGGATATCGGCAGGGCTGCGGCATTTCTGCTCAGCTATGATCCGGCCTTTACCGAGTATAAAAAGCAAACGGCAAATACATTCATATCAGCATGTTCAGATGCTTTTTGCATCCGCCGGGATGATGTCAGGGATGAAATGTATAAAGAGTTCGATAGTATGCAAAAACGGCGCGGCATTACAATAAAATACGATCTGGTAGAGGGATTATGAATTATAAGGTCATTAGTATTATCCTTTCAGGCATATTGATTGTCATGATCGGGCTGGCATTTGTTCTTATACGGCCGGCTTATGTGCCTTCCTTCGCCATAACGGGGGATGTGGAAGAAACGATCAGGATCAATACCGCGCAACGCGGCCTCCGGCTCTCAGAGTTAGTTGACCGGGCTAAGCCGTATTCAGAAAAGTATAAAGTCGTTTTGAAGGGTGACGACAGCTTGCTGGCTGAGGTGGAGGATCTCGAAGGGATAAATATTACGTACACGGATAAAAACGCCTGGGAATGCATCAACGCCTATCATCCCGCCAGCAGCAACATCAAAAGGCTTTCCGAGGTATGGGTGGTGTCGACGGAGGATGCAGGAGAATCAGAGGATGCAGGAGTATCAGAAGAGTTAAAAGGGCTATCGGTGCATATTATTGCGGCGGATAAGAATATCGCGTCTTACACGCCCGGGCAGTTTTTTATGTCGGAGATGCAGACTGCTCCCGTCTTCGAAGGACGGTCGGAGAAAACGGCGCAAAACAAAAAGTATAGCGTATCTGTCTATACACAGCGGAAGTACAAAAATATCAAGGATATCGGACTATCTGCGGGCCTTGCGGGATTTGAGGGCCTTGCGGCGCCTGTGGAATTGCTGCTGATCATGGGTGACAAAGGCCAATATCAATTTGATTCGGCGCCCGGAAGGCTGGAACTCAACGGCAACTCGATACAGTACGTCTTTTCCGATGGTAAAACCAAGATGAAAGGTGTAAGAGGCATACTTATCAATCCTCCGGCCATATCAAACATGGATGCCTACCGCGAATCGGTAAACAATATCAATAAGGACAAACGTGTCATGGTTTTTCTTGTGGACGGGCTCGGGTACCATATGTACACTCACGCTGTAGACAACGCCTCCGCCCCGTATCTGATGTCATTGCCCGCCGCGAAGCAGGCGTCCACTGTGTACGAGCCGGTGACTTATGCGGGGACAGCGGCGATGCTGACCGGACAGCCCCCATATAAAAATGGCGTCTACAGTAGGCGCATGCCCGATCTTAAGACCCCTGATATATTTGAATATGCGGCGGCGGCAGGGAAGACGGTTGCGTACATTGAGGGAAACATCAAAATATTGAATACGTCTGCTGAGCCTGATTTGAATGCCGACAGGAACGCAGATAAAAGCACCGACGACGAAGTCTTCGAGGCCGCGCAGAAAGCTGTGCGATCAAACACGGAATATATTTTCGTACATTTTCACGGCGTGGACGACATGGGGCATTCCTATGGGGATACCGATGAGCGCGTAATGCAAAAGATAAAACAAATCGACGGCTATATCAGACAACTCGTCAACGAGTTCCATGGAAGAGTGATCATCACGGCTGATCACGGCATGCACAAAACCCGCGACGGCGGC
>CAYWGM010000052.1:4858-9230 GCA_964457875.1 uncultured Eubacteriales bacterium
ACGGCGGCGATGGCGACGGTGGCGGCAACGGCAACAACAGCGGTGGCAGCGGCGGTGGTAGCAGCGGCGGCGACGAAGGTGGCAACCATGGCATCTTCCGATATGAAGACATGATCGTGCCTTTTATATCTTTCGAGCAATAGAGAATAGTGACGCATCAAAATCATATGAAAATCGATGGGCGAATTGTTTATCCTGACGATGAACGTTTTTGAAAAATGTTTACTGTAGCGATAAACAAATCTTTGATTAACAAAAATTGATTATAAAAAACATGCCCCATGACTGCCAGTGCAGAGATGCAAGAATGCAATTATGGTATAATTAACATGATTATATAAAGGGCGGTATTGGAGTTGGAGGCAGTTTCGTAATGGATGATGAATTGAAGGACGCTCTGTATAAAAGAGGTGCAGATATTGTTCGTTTTGTTGACATATCTGAGCTTAAGGCAAAGCAAACACAAGGATTCACCAAGGCAATCCTGTTTTGCATTGTACTGTCAAAATAGTTCATTACGGATATGTACAATCATGTACTGATAGAACGCGACGATTTTGTTGAGAAAGAGCAAAAAGCAGATGAATTAGCTGAATGGCTTGCGGAATACATACGGCAAAAGGGATACCGTGCCTATGCTCAATCAGAAAAAAACAACTTCCGAAGTGGTAATTTTGATAGGAGTACGCGATCAAGCACTCTTCCGCATAAAACAATAGCACTGCTTTCCGGACTGGGGTTTATCGGTAAAAACAATCTGCTAATAACTGAAAATTACGGCTGTGCGTTTTCTATGTGCACAGTACTGACAGATTCGCCGATTACGGCAGAAAAACATTCTTTAGTCTCAATAAAATGCGGTAGTTGCGATGCATGCGTTAAGGTTTGTCCTGAAAAGGCAATACACGGAAACGAGTGGACACAAAGTGGTGGACGGGAAGACCTTGTTGATGTTTCTAAATGTTCTTGTACTTTAAAGTGCATGGTGTTCTGTCCGTGGACGTTAAGGTATGCCGGACAAATTAAGTAGTGTACACGCAGGGCCGGTGCAATGCCAGCCCTGCGTCCTTTGCTCTGTACTCTATGCAGCAGAAATTCATTTGTTGCAGAAGCTGCTTATCCGAGGATCTTCTTCAAGTCTGCCTCGGGAGTAGAAATCGGTGCGATATTATAGTTTTCAACGAGGAATTTGAGTACGTTGGGCGAGACAAACGCCGGAAGCGTAGGTCCGAGCAGGATGTTTTTGATGCCCAGATGCAGTAGCGTCAGCAGTATGCAGACTGCTTTCTGTTCATACCACGACAGCACCAGCGATAGTGGCAAGTCGTTCACGCCGCAGTTGAAGGCTTCCGCGAGGGCGACGGCCACCTTGATGGCGCTGTAGGCGTCGTTGCACTGACCCATGTCCATTATGCGCGGCAGACCTCCAATATTGCCCAGATCAAGATCATTGAAGCGATACTTACCGCATGCGAGGGTGAGGACGACGGTATCGGCAGGCGTCTGCCTTACAAACTCAGTGTAGTAGTTGCGTCCCGGCTTTGCTCCGTCGCAGCCGCCGACGAGGAAGAAGTGTTTGATCGCGCCTGACTTGACCGCTTCGACGACCGTCCCCGCCACCGAAAGCACCGTGCCATGGCCGAATCCGGTGGTGACCGTCGTGCCGCCGTTTATGCCTGTCATGGGCCGGTCTTCTTTGTATCCGCCAAGCTCCAGGGCCTTTTGGATGACGGGCGTGAAGTCCTTGCCGCCGCCGGTACGGCTGTCCTCGCCCTTGCTGCCGCCGGTACAGCTGCAATCGCTGATGTGCACCATTCCGGGGTAGGCAACAACACCGGTGGTGAAAACACGGTCGGCGTAGCTTTGCTTTACAGGCATCAGGCAGTTGGTGGTGAATAGTATAGGTGCGGGGATATCGGCAAATTCTTTCTGCTGATTTTGCCACGCCGTACCGTAATTGCCTTTGAGATGCGGATATGCCTTCAGCTTGGGATAGGCGTGAGCCGGCAGCATTTCGCCATGTGTATATATATTGATCCCCTTATCCCTGGTCTGCTCCAGAAGAAGCTGCAGGTCCTTGAGGTCATGTCCGGAAATGACGATAAACGGCCCTTTTTCTATTGCAAGAGGGACGGTCACAGGGATCGGCGTGCCATAGGTCTCGGTATTGGCGCGGTCGAGCAGTGCCATGCATTTGAGGTTGACTTCGCCCACCTTGAGCACGAGGGGCAGGAGCTGCTCCATACCTAAGTCCTCGCCCACGGCGGCCATTCCTTCATAGAAGAAGTTGTTGATTTCATCATCGGTGAAGCCGAGTATCATGGCGTGATAAGCATATGCCGCCATACCGCGCAGACCGAACAGTATGAGGGATTTCAGCGAACGGACATCTTCGCTGCTGCTGTCACTGCATCTGTCACCGCAGCTATCCCACAGTTGTTTCATATCGTAATCGTCGTAATCGGCAAAATCACTGTAATCGGTTTGATCGTCGCAATCGTCGTAATCGGTACGATTGTTATAAAGGTCGTTTCGGTAACCGGATGCACATCCGCTGCAACCGCAACATTGTCCGCTTTGCCCGCTTTGCCCGGTTTGCTGCGCTTGCTCGGCTTGCTGGATCTGCCGGATGATGGCGTCCTTTTCGCGGGCGACTGCCGCGATTTTGTCTTCGATAGACGCATTATCAAAATTGACATTGGTGACAGCGGTAAACAGGCCTTCGACCATGGCCTTATGGGTACTTGCTGTTGGGTATACAGTGGGGTTTGCAGCGAAGTTTGCAGCGAAGTTTGCAGCGGAGCCGGCTTTTCGCACTTTTCGGACCGCGCGTGCAAGCCCGATCAGCGCTCCCGTGAGCTTATCCTGCAAATCGGAAGTATCGGACATCTTGCCGCATGCGCCCGCTTTCCCTGTGCAGCTTCTGCACCCGGCAGTCTGCTCGCACTGGTAACAAAACATTGGCATTTCGTTGTTCATAATATGACCTCCGTGTATTATTATCTTATTCAGCAATTCTTCATTACTCTTCGTCAATTATCTGTCCGTCGGTGGAAATCGTCACGACCCGCCACGGTATGAATTTGCCGCTTGTCTGAAGCGCCGTTCTTACCGCGTATTCGATGCCTCCGCAACAGGGGACCTCCATGCGCACGACGGTGACGCTCCTGATATTGTTGTTTCTAATGATCGCGGTCAATTTCTCGGTATAATCAATCTGATCGAGTTTAGGGCAGCCGATGAGCGTGATGCGGTTACGGATGAAACGGTTGTGGAAATCACCGTACGCGTAGGCAGTACAATCAGCCGCGACAAGCAGGTTTGCGTTGTCAAAATACGGCGCGTTCACCGGTACCAGCTTAATCTGCACAGGCCACTGTGAAAGCTGGCTTTGGGTTTGCGGAAGCGCCTGGCCATGCGCAGGGGCGTCATTGTCGTCCTCACAAGAGCCGCAAGAACATGCGTTGGCATAGGCGTTTGTGCTGTAGATGGCGTCGGCTTTGCCGTGGTTGATGCGTCTTGATTGCGTACCGGGACATCCGCACGGCAGGTCATCCGACAGATTCCCATGCTGCTTGTCATGTTGCTCGTAATTTTGCTTGCCATGTCCCTTGCCGGCTGCCTGATTTGCCTTGACCGCAGCCTCGTCATATGCCGCGGCCTCGCGCTCCTCAAAAGAAATAGCCCCTGTCGGGCAGACAGGCAGACAGTTTCCCAGACCGTCGCAGTAATCGTCGCGCAAGAGCTTTGCCTTGCCGTCCACCATACCGATTGCGCCCTCGTGGCACGCATCCGCGCATGCGCCGCAGCCGTTGCACTTTTGCTCATCTATCGTTATGATTTTCCTTTTCATTGCACATACCTCCTTGAGTTATCTTTCATCGATCCTTGACTTTGTGATTTCAGTCTACTATACTCAAGAAGAACAGTCCGTTGTATTTACAACGTAATGAGGCCGTTATGGAAAACACAAATAAAAATCAAAACACAAATAAAAGCAGAAGCCAAAACAGATATGAAAACAGGTCCGGGATATTGTCGCAATCCCTTCTGTTTCAAGGGATCGAAGAAAAAGACATAGGCTCGATGTTGGGCTGTCTGTCGGCCAGAGAAAAGACTTACAAAAAAAATGCCTATATCCTGTCGGCGGGGGATTCGGTTACGCAGGTAGGCATAGTGCTGTCGGGAAGCGTCAATGTCATCAAGGAGGATTTTTGGGGCAACCGCGCAATCATCGCAAAATCGGCAGCGGGCGAGTTGTTTGCCGAGGCGTTTTCCTGCATCGACACCGATAAGCTGCCCATCAGCATCGTGGCCTCCGAGAACTCGGAGGTGCTGTTCATAGATTACAGAAAGATCATCACTACTTGCA
>CAYWGM010000052.1:9330-10524 GCA_964457875.1 uncultured Eubacteriales bacterium
AATGCTCGAAATTATGCTATATCATTGCTCATTTCGTCGATTAATTTCTGGACAGAATCCTTGATAGCTGAGAAGCTCCTTTTAGCGTTAAGACACCATTCTTCAATAAAGCTGATATATTCGGGGATGGGCATGATATCCAGATCTTCATTATTAAAACCTTCTGACTTTCTTTTGCCGTAAAAACCTTCAGTAAAACCAATAAAGCTGTACCATATCGTACTCGGGCTATGAACTCTGACGTCGGGAATGACATTCACCGCAAACCAATTTCGAACTTGTTGGACTAATTTGGCCGGCTCATTATCGTGGTTTTTTATATCTGATCCGGAAATATCGGAGATGGCCTTCATGAACCTATATTTATCCGTTTCAAGTATCAGGCATTTCTTATTCTTCAAATGGTTATCGGAAAAGATTCTGCACCCGATATCCAAACCTAATTCAAAGGGCATGTTCAGCCTTGAGAATTCATCCCCGGAAGCAGGCTTCAATCTTGATAAATCATGAATACTATATTTGGAGTCTTTTATCAATTCGCATATTTTGGCTATCCTGATTTCTCCGCAATCGGATCGTTCCAAAGCAATTCTCGGAGTAAAACCGAGGTATATGACAGTAAAAAGCAGGGGACGAAGCAGTAAGTAATACTCTCTATCAAAAGGACAGTTGATGAATATGTTCTTGTCAAAACTCATAATACTGCTACCTTCAATCCGCTGCCTGCAATCTGTTACCTATAATCTGCTGCACGTAATCTGCTGCCTGCTATATGCTTTCAGCAGCGAGTTCAGAATAAGTATCTTTTTTCTGGACGGTCCCGTCTTTGCGATGGATTACCAAATTGCTCCGGGAATCGATGCTTAATTTTCTGCCGTATTCGATAGCATCCTGCTGTGTGCAGAAAGTTTTCAAAGCCCTAATTGAGCCGCTTTTTATCACACTCCACTTACCCTTGATATTCGGCGCGACATGATAAGAATTACCAGACAAGTACTACCACCTCCGTGCACCTTCGTGCTATCCTGCTCATAATCAATAATTTAGCATATTTTGACATTCGATACAAGAAGGGCTTATCAATTGCAAGTGCTTATCAATTACATGGGACATAATAATCCAGTGTGATCTCGCCGCTTTCGTCAGGCGTGGTAAAGCGAGGGCAGTTGTACAGCTCCATACACCATTTTATTT
>CAYWGM010000053.1:0-10475 GCA_964457875.1 uncultured Eubacteriales bacterium
GCCGGCGGATATCCCGATCTTCCTCGGAAGCGTTGACTTAATGAATATGTCGCCTCCGTTTTCAACAATCACGTCCGGAGAAAATCGCAGCATCTCACGTCCGACCATTTCGGCAATCGCTCCCGCTACCGCTGCCATCGGGCCGACGCTTGCGTTTTTGGCCGCCTTGCACATCGCCGCAGCTATCTCCGGCGCATCCGCACCGGCTTCAACCGGCTCAAGACTGGCAAGGAATGCCGGATCGGATTCGATATATTTTTCCAATTGGCTTCTGAACCTTCTTACAAGTCTTGCCGAAAGCAGTTCCAGCTCTCTGAGGCCGGCGACGCCGATGCTTTTGCTGACGCCGATGCTCAGATCGGTTTCACAAATGCATATCTCAAAAAAAAGCAGGTCTTTGCTTTCGATAGATTCCCTGTATGATTTTCGTTCATAGTTCATAATATCAGAAGCTGACATTTATCACTCTGAGAGGGCAAGACCTCACACAGAATTCACAAACAAGGCATTTGTCCCTGTCGAATCCGAGGCCCCAATCGTCGCCTTCGATATGCAGCGCCCCCGAAGGACATACGGCAGTACACGCGCCGCAATGGACGCAACCTTCCTCCTGCCAGATGATGGACTTCGTAAACAACTTATATTCAATGCCTTCATCTTTAATGAATTTGAGCGCAGCTTCCAGGTCGGCCTCTTCGCCCGTGATGTCGAGTGTAAGCTTACCGACCTTGTTGAGGCTGACATCGGCATGAAGGATGTTGATGACCAGGTTGTAATCTTTTACGAGGTGATATGTTATAGGTCTTGTGACAATCCCTTCGTGGAAGGTGAATGTGACCTTGATCTTTTTCTCAGCCATTATCGTCCCCCCTTATCTCGAGTTTATTAATGGCGCCTCCCGTCGGAAGCCCGCAAACCGGCTCCGAAAGGAGGAATTGCCCGTCGGTTATGTCCTGCCTGAGCCTGCCGGCTATCTCCCTCGCCATCCTTATACTTGAAATGGGGGCCGACAAAATTTTGCGGCCGCCGATCTCCACGCTGCCGCTCCTCAATTCTTCGTATGATACCCGCTTCAATACCGGGCGCGGCCCTTTTGAAACGCTGTAATCCATTATGTTCGTATATATATCCCTATCCATGACTGCGGTTTTGGCGGCCATATCCTCATCGAGCACGGGTATCGGCACGCCTATGCCGACAAATAGCGTAACGCCGTACTTTTCAAAGGTTCCGGCCCTTATGTAGCGCGTGCTCATCTTTTTTATATCGCCTATGAGAGAAAGCGTTCCGGCCGGTCCAAGCGGCACTCCGTTATCGCCGCGCTTCTGCGCCGGATTGTGCTGCGTGCCTTCCCATGCCACATAGCCCTGGGCGCCGCCGATGAAGACGCGCGTCCCGACGCCTGTGGTCCTGTAATACGGGTCGTTCAGCAACGGGCTCAGCTGGCCCGCCGTCGAATACGTCACGTTGCCGAGCTGCGGCAGGAGCGTGCCCATATACGTGTACAGGATCCTGTCGGAAGTATTGGCGGCCGCCGCATAATTCTGGTACGCATTCCTCGGATTGAACATGAAGGCCTGGTTGATATTTTGCTTGTTGATCCACGTCTTTATCTCGCGCCTCGGATAGCAATCGGTACCGTAAGATTCGGCATGAAGACGGATATCCTTGCCGGCGATAAGATCCTCGATCACATGCGCGCCGCCATATTCGAGTCCGCATATTTCCGAAGGCTCCGCGGCTCCGATGTACGTATCAACGGCGGCGATCCCTCCGTATGCCGGGACGTCGTTCAGCCTGATCTTGCACATCCTGATGGGCGGATCGGAATGGCCGAAGTTGATGAAGACGCCGCTTGAGCACATAGGCGCGAAGGTCCCGGTCGTCACCACGTCGACGTCGCGCGCCGCCGCCCGCACGCCTTTTTCTCCGACTATGCCGATCATTTCTTCAGCAGTTACTACGACAGCTTGTCCGCTTTTTATCTTTTCATTGATCTCGTCAAAAGTCTTGGCCATATCTAATATCAACCTCTCAGACCACACGCGACATTATATTCGGATAGGTATATATCTCGCCCTTGTAATTCCTCATCGTCACCGATTCTTCATCCATATCCACCAGGTAATCGGGATTGATGGGTATTTTCCCGCCGCCGCCGGGCGCGTCTATTACAAAAGAAGGTATAGCATACCCGGAGATATATCCCCTGAGATTCCTCATTATCTCTATCCCCTCTTCCACCGCCGTCCTGAAATGCGATATCCCTGTGGCGGGATCGCATTGATAGAGGTAATAGGGACGCACCCTCGAACGGACCAGTTTGAGGAACAATTCTTTCAGTGTCTCCACATCGTCGTTTATACCCTTCAACAATACGCTCTGGTTACCGAGCGGTACGCCCGCATCGGCTATCCTCGCACACGCCCCGATGGAATCGGGCGTCAGCTCGAGAGGATGGTTGAAATGCGTATTGATCCAAATCGGATGGTACTTCCTGAGCATTGCCGTCAGTCCGGCGGTTATCCTCATCGGCAGCACCACGGGAGTTCTCGTTCCGATACGGATTATCTCCACATGAGGTATCGCCCTTAATCTGGCTATGATGCCTTCCAGTTTGTCGTCGGACATTATAAGCGGATCGCCGCCGGATAAGAGGACATCCCTGATCTCAGGCCTTTGATCGATATATTCAAGCGCCCTGTCCATCGAATCAGGCGAAATAGAGTAATCCTCCCCGCCGACGACGCGCCGTCTGGTGCAATGACGGCAGTACATGGCGCACTTCCTTGTCAAAAGCAAAAGTACCCTGTCCGGATACCTGTGAACAAGGTTCTCTACAGGAGACGATCTTTCTTCATCAAGAGGATCATCCAGTTCGCCGGGGCCGGATTCAAGTTCATGCGCCGATGGTACGGCCTGCCTCCTGACAGGACAGCCGGGATCGTTTTTATCCATCAGCATGGAATAATAAGGGGTTATCGCCATCCTGAACCTGCCCAGGCATGCGCCGATATCCCTCTTTTCTTCCGAAGTAAGATTTATCACTTTCTCGAGGCCTGCCGCATCAGTTATCCTGTTGCGGAGCTGCCATCGCCAATCGTTCCATTCATCCGCCCCGACGCCCTGCCAGGGCTGCAAATCCTCATGATCTTCCGCACGTTCTTCCACGGGAGCCTTCCCCCCAAAAATAAAATTTGAGCATGCACATCCAATTAAAGCGTACGCATTCCATACCTTTTCAACGCGCTGTTTAAAACCAAACGAATTATATCTTTGTAACCATATCCGTTGTATCCCGCAAGAAGTATATAGTCGCTGTAGCCCGGCGCAAGCCCCGGCAGCGGGTTTATCTCAATAAAATAGATATCACCGCCCCTGCTCATACGGAAATCGATCCTGGAAAAATCCCGGCACTGAAGCGCCATAAAAACCCTGCGTGCGGCATTTGCCATCTTCTCTGTGATTTCCGGCTCAAGCACCGGCGGACATTCATATTCTATATGCTTCTTGAAATTCTTTTTAACGTCATAACTGTATATATTATGCTTTCTTTCATTAAACGTGTCGTCCCTGTATTTGACCTCCATCGGGGAAAAAACGACGGTTTCGGCGTCATTGCCTGCGATACCCACCGTGAATTCCCTGCCGTCTATATATTCCTCAAGCAGCATCGGCTGCCTGTATGCGGAAATATTCCTGCCGACGAGTTCTTCAAGCCGGGTAAGGTTATCCACGACAGCCGTATCGGAGATCCCTTTGCTGGAACCCTCGACATTCGGTTTTATAATGATAGGAAATGTCAGATCTTTTCGTAAAGTGAACTTTGTATCTTTTATAAGCTGATACTTTGGCGTCCTTATTCCATAGGATCCAATGATCCGCTTGGTAAGCGCCTTATCAAGAGCTATTCCGAGAGCGGTCTCATCGGAGCCGGTATACGGGACTCCGAGAAAACTCAGGATTGCGGGTATATGCGCTTCACGGCCTCTTCCGCCCAGTCCTTCCGCGATATTGAAGACTATATCCGGTCCGGCTTTTTGTAGATTCGTTATGAAACCCTTATCGGCCTCAAGCATCTCAACCATGCATCCGAGACCTTCCAGAGCTTCTCTGATCGCATCGATGGTGTCAGTCGTATCGTATTCCGCTTCAATATCCTCGATTTCCGACCTGATGCCTTTTTTCAGGTTATATGCCAGACCGACCTTGTATCGCGGCCCGGGTAAAGGGTCATCCAAGCAAATCATCCCCTGTGCAAAAAATACTTAAATAATTATAACAGATGCGTAAATAAATTAAATACCTAAATCAAATTCGAATAAAATTCTTTATTTTTTAATGATTCTTATGTAAAATTAAACCTATGAAATACAAAGTAAAGAAGGCAGGACGACTTTTTAACAGGATTTTAAAAGCCACGCTCGGAGCTTACTTAATTAAGAAATTCAATCTGAGGTTCTTTGACGAAAACGGTGTTGATAGCCTCGAACCGCCATATATCGTACTGGCCAACCACACCAACGCATGGGATCCCTTTATCATATCGAATTTCTTCAAGTATCCGGTGTATTTCGTCACGTCCGACGAATACTTCAGAAGTGCAATACTTCGATGGCTGCTCAGCCTGGTGGGCTCCATACCCAAGACCAAATTCGTTTCTGACGCTAACACTGTCGCTTCGATGCTGACAGTGACAAGAAAATATAATGATATCGTAGGAATATACCCCGAAGGCAGAAGGAACTGGGACGGAAAAACCCTGAAATTACTATATCCGACCGCAAAATTGGTAAAATCGTTCAAACTCCCCGTCGTGACGGTCATATCCAAAGGTGCGTACCTCTCATTCCCCAGATGGGCGTCCGGTTCCAGGACGGGCAGGATAGATTCGTACTACAGGGTCATCATCGATAAAGAAGAAGCAGTATCGTTGACGACCGACGAGATATACGACAGGATAGGAACAGCGCTTGATTATGACGAGTATGATTTTCAGAGGAAGGAAATGATACCGTTCAAAGCGAAACGGCTCGCCGAAAGGATAGAGCTCTTCCTCTTCACATGCCCGGTATGCAAAAAGATAGATGTGTTAAGGTCTTGTAATGATACCGTAAAATGCACCTCATGCGGTTTCCAGGCAAAATATGACGAGTTCGGCTTTATTAAGGGGTGCGACAGATTTGATAATCCGCACGATTGGGATGTTTGGCAGGTTGAGCACCTGAAAACGCTTCTTGGGAGCAAGTCGGACACATCTTATTTTGAAGATCACAACATCTTTCTCCAAATAGGCGGAAGAATGATCCCGATGAAGGATTTCAGGTTGGGAAGATTATCTCTGTACAGCGACAGGATAACCTTCGATACGCTCATCGGCGACCATCTTGTTTATGAAATGGACAAGATACAAGGGGCAAATATCCAACGAAATAATCAATTCGAATTTTATTACGACAAGGTACTGTATAAGTTCCTCTTCAAATTCAGCAGGGCGACGGCATATAAATGGGGCCGGGCAATGGAACTGCTGAAAAAAACCGATGTGGGTTGATTATAAAAAAAGGCTGTTCCGGTCGCAGCAAAACCTCCCGGTTTTATCCTGAGGCCGGAAAAGCCCGTGGCCACTGTTCACCTTCAGGGCTATTCCCTGCAGATTCCGCCGCCCCCGAAAATTCCAGGACATAAGCAACAAATAATTATTATTGCGATTATTATCCAGATGATACAGTTGCAGTTGTTGAAAAAACCGAGTCTATCTCCCATCCTTTTCACCCCCTGAATCAAAGCGTTAAATACAATTCATATTATTCAACATCTCCGATTTGTGTTACCTGTTGTTTACGTATTCAGCCGCCAATCATTTTGAGAGGAAAAAACGCGGTTTGTACTTGACAGGAAAAGCCTTCAGACTTTTTTTGATATCCATATAACGCTGATATACTTCATCCACTATGCTTTCCCAGCTTTTAAAAATCGTGTTGCGCGCATTGACGCCAACATCTTGCAGAAATGCCTTATTTTCAATTATCCGCCTTATTTTGGCGGCGTATGATTCATGGTCGTTTTCAGCCAAAAATCCGTTGTAGCCGTCTGTAATGCCTTCCGATACAGTACTGCCTTCAATTAACAGCGTCGGGCAACCACATGCCGCGGCTTCCTTGATGACCAATCCCGAAGTATCATACATTGAGGGAAAAAGAAGGAGGTCGGCTCTTGAATACAATCCCTTCAAATATGACCTGTTATTTACCACACCGAGGAATCTGGTTTCCCGATCCAAATCAAGCTTACCCGCAAGCCGCTTCATATCATTTTCGGCGTTGCCTGTCCCGATAAAAAACATCTTGAACCCAATGCCTGATTTCTTGAGCTCATGCAGGGAATTGATCAACATTATGACATTCTTTTGCCGTATATGCTGTCCGACAAAAATAAAGACAGTATCTTCAGGCGATATCCCGTACAGATCCGCCACTTCATCAGCTATGTGCGCCGGTACAGGCGATGTATCGAAATCAGTGCCGTTTTGAACGATATCTATATTTCTCTTGCAGCCATAATCGATAAGTATATTTTTTGTGACATCATTCGGAACCCAGACGGCATCCACGGCCTCGTAAAAATCAACTACCCTTTTCGTGAGGAATTTCGCAATATTTTCGTTTTTGAATACTTGTGTAAAATCGTCATAATACTTGGAATGAAAGCTTGCGATTATGGGCGCCCCTGTTTTCCTTGCTATCTGAAACGCTTTGATGCCCGAAGTGAACGGGCTGTGCGTATGCAGCACATCAAAGGGGATCTTGCGCGTTTTTGTATAAAAACTATAGTCCAGCATAGGAAATCCAGCACGGTAAGGCCTTCTTACAGGAAATGCGGTCGAGAAGAAACGGATGACCTCAAAATCACTTTCATCATCCTGGTAGCCAGGATAAAAAGGCGCAGCGACACAGCATTTGCCGTATTTTTTGCTGAGCCAGTAAGCATAGTTTTTCATGACATTTGTCACACCGTCTAAAATTGGTTCGTAAGAATCACCAAACTGACCGAATATCAACTTAAACCTCAATTCTGCCTTGTCAAGGGCTTTTCAGGCGAAAGCATACTGAATACGCCTCCGGCTACTATAGTGAAGTAATAAGTGATTATACGCCATATAAGTATCACCGGAATGATAATATTAGCTCTGAAAAACAGACTGAAGAAGAGGTAGCTTGCGCCCTCGGCCCCCCCTATGGAGCCCGGCGAAGGTATCAGAAGCTGGATCATAGTGACGA
Source organism: uncultured Eubacteriales bacterium (assembly GCA_964457875.1). Taxonomy (GTDB): domain Bacteria; phylum Bacillota; class Clostridia; order Acetivibrionales; family CAYWGM01; genus CAYWGM01. The sequence continues at coordinate 7,281 of CAYWGM010000053.1, forward strand.
TGGACTGCGCTGCAACCATACTCCAGAAATTAACGAAGCCTTTTTCAATAGCAAGGAGGATGAAAAACGGTATCGCAAAGTAAAATGTATATTGAACAACCTGGAGTATGAGTAATTTGAGCATGACGCCGTAGTTGCGCTTGATCACCGAAGCCCCGTTATTCAGGCTGCTCAATTCACATTCCACCCGCGCCTTTATCCCCTCGGGATCCTTCAGCACCCTGAACCGTTTGAGGATACCGACCACAAACAACAGTATCTTTCCCGCCGTATCCTTCCTCAGCAGGAACAAGGCGTAGAAAAGCAAAAACAGGACGTTGATGGTAAGTCCGGCAATATATATCAGATAAAACTGAGGCACGCGGTTATGAAAAAATGCGCCCACGGATATGAATGCAGCTATTGTGTACATGACGATTATGACCTGGTGAAGCAAAGATTTAATTATGACGATGGAAGCCGCATGCCCGGTATTGACGCCGTCCTTCGCCATCAGATATATCTGCACCGGCTGCCCTCCGGAACCGAACGGAGTAAGGCAGTTGAAGAACTGCCCTATCATGGTGACCTTCATCGTATTCCTGAGCGGCTGCCTTTCAGCCATCGCTGAGGATATCGTATGCAGGATCATACCGTCAAGGAACCAGTATATCAGCATACAGATAAACGCGGTCGTGATCCATTCATACCTCGCATTCACAAGCAATTTGACCACCTCATCGACCCCGCTCGTGAAAAACATCAGGATGATGAGGACAACTGCAGAAGATACTATAATCACGAAATTTAATAACAGTTTTTTCATATCAGGTATGAGGCGCCTCTTCGGGAGACTCTTCCTTTCTGTGTTCTTTGTCAAATACCAGGCCTGTCACATTTATGTTTACTTCGGCAACCTTCATTCCGGTTGAATCCTCCAGCGTTTCCCGCACCTTATCCTGAATCTGCCTCGTGATGATATGAATCTTGGTACCGTAATTCACAAGGAGGGATATTTCCAGCTTTATGTCATTGCCGTTTATTTCCGCTTTTATGCCTTTTGCAAAGGGCTTCTTGCCAAGTATCCCGGCGATGCCGTTAGCGATGCCGCTGCCCGCCGAAGATACGCTGCCCGTTTCTGAAACCGCCACGCCGGCAAGAGTCTCAATGACTTCTTCCGATATCCTGAGCTTGTCCGTTGATATCTCCTGTCCGATATTGTCAGTCATCTTAATAACCTCCTGTACAGATTAAAACTCCGCATATCCCGGCGTCCTGGGGAAGGGGATCACGTCCCTTATATTGGTTATGCCGGTAAGATACATGATGGCCCTTTCGAATCCGAGCCCGAAACCGGCATGTTTTGTACCGCCGTATTTGCGTAAATCAAGGTACCACCAATAATTTCCCTTATTCAACCCAACATTATCCATTCTTTTTTCAAGAACCGCCAACCTCTCTTCTCTCTGGCTGCCCCCTATTATCTCGCCGACCCCGGGAACAAGCAGATCCATTGCGGCCACGGTCCTTTCATCGTCGTTGAGGCGCATATAAAAGGCCTTTATATCTTTTGGATAATCCGTCACAAAAACAGGCTTCCCATATACAATATCAGTAAGAAACCTTTCATGCTCCGTCTGCAGATCCGAGCCCCATATTACCGGATATTCGAATTGCCTGCCGCTCTTCTGTAAAATATCAACAGCCTCCGTATAAGTTATATGCCCAAAATCCGAATCCAGTACGTTTTGCAGCCTTTCAAGCAATGTATTGTCTACAAATGCGTTAAAAAACTGCATCTCCTCGGGAGCGTTCTCCAAACAGAAGCTAATTATATATTTTACCATATTTTTGGCTAAATCCATATCGTCATTTATATCGGCAAACGCTATTTCAGGTTCGATCATCCAGAATTCGGCGGCATGACGTGGCGTATTCGAATTCTCGGCCCTGAAAGTGGGACCGAATGTATAAATCTTGCCGAACGCCATCGCAAACGCCTCACCCTCAAGCTGACCGCTTACCGTCAAGTTGGCAGGCCTGCCGAAGAAATCGCGGCCGGGATCGGGGGTCGTCACCCTGAAAGCCTCGCCGGCTCCTTCGCAATCGCTTGAAGTGATTATCGGAGTATTGACGTAGACGAATCCCCGTTCCTGAAAAAACCTGTGCACCGCATATGCCGCGAGCGACCTGATCCTGAACACAGCGGCGCATGTATTGGCGCGAGGCCTGAGGTGTGCTATCGTCCTGAGGTATTCCATGGAATGGCGTTTTTTCTGGAGTGGGTAATCCGGAGCGCTTCCGCCCTCCACTTCTATCGTCCGGGCTGATATTTCCAGCGATTGCTTGGCTCCGGGGGATTCGACGAGCATACCTGTTACTCTCAGTGCGCTGCCTGCGTTAAGGCTGCAAATTTCCTTGAAGTTCGGCAGTCCGGTATCTTCAAATACTATCTGCAGATTCTTGAAGAATGATCCGTCATTCAATTCAATGAAGCCTATCGTCTTTGAATCCCTGATGGTCCTTATCCAGCCGCAGACCGTTACCGGCCTGCCTTTATGATCTTCCGCATTACTGTATATGTCTTTGATACTAGTCATCTATGATCTGATCGATAGGCGCTCCCGGCGGTACGATAGGAAGCACTTTTTCATCCCTGTCTATCATGAAATCTATTACGACAGGTGTGTTTGAGGACTCAAGAGCTCTAACGAGCGCCCCGTCCACCTCTGATGGATTTGCAACCCTGATGCCGATAGCGCCGTATGCCTTTGCAAGCGCAACGAAATCCGTGGCCCTGTCAATGGTCGTGGAAGAATACCTCTTGCCGTAAAAGAGATCCTGCCACTGCCTCACCATCCCAAGCACCCTGTTGTCCAGCAGCGCGATGATGATGGGCAGCTTGTATTCCACCGCCGTCGCCAGCTCGTTGCAGTTCATCCTGAAGCTGCCGTCCCCGGCTATATTGATCACCTTTTTATCCGGTCTTCCCAATTGTGCGCCTATGCATGCGCCAAGACCATATCCCATGGTACCCAGACCGCCCGACGATATATACTGCCTTGGCTCGGTATATTTGTAAAACTGCGCCGCCCAGAGCTGGTTCTGCCCGACTTCAGTGGTTATCAGCGCCTTGCCTTGCGTCAGCGCGTAAATCCGCTCCACTATATACTGCGGCCTCAGAACCCCGTCGTCGGCATATTTCAAAGGATACTC
>CAYWGM010000054.1:0-5444 GCA_964457875.1 uncultured Eubacteriales bacterium
TTTATCGTATGCTCCGGCTTGCTCAGCCATCCTGACGGACAAGGCGACAATATGTGAAAGAACTTCATGCCTTTTATCTGCGCGGCCTTTTTGACCTTCCTTATGAAATCCTCGGGATGGGACAATGACAGCGTTGCGATATATTCGATCTTATGTGCCGCCATTATCTGTACGATATCCTTCTTCGGCACATCTTTGAGGTTGTCTCTGGGAGTGGTCATGGTCCATGAACCGTAAGGCGTGGCGGAACTCCTTTGCCTTCCGGTGTTCATATAAGCCTCGTTGTCATAACAAAAGAAGAATATGTCTTCATGCCTCTCGGCGGCTGCGCTGAGCGCCTGTATCCCTATATCGAACGTGCCTCCGTCCCCCGCCCAGGCCGCGACGTTTATACCGCTTTTACCCTGGACTTCGAGCCCGGCCTTTATCCCTGCCGCTGTGGCGGCTGCCGAAGCGAAGGCCGATGAAAGCATAGGGACTTTGAGGTTGGTATATGGAAACGGTCCCGTGATGACTACCTGGCAGCAGGCCGGGACTGTCAATATCGTCCTGTTTCCCAGTGCCTTCAGCGCATAACGCATCGCCAGCATTGCCCCGCATCCCTGACAGGCGGTATGTCCCGATGTAATTAATTCTTCCTGAGGAATCGAAAGCTTCATAGTCTGATGTCCCCCCACAAAAACCTTTTTGAGTCTTCATTTTCTGCGGTATAAATCTCTATTATCTTCTCCGGCCTTACGTCTCTGCCTCCGAGTCCGAGGATATATCCCTGGATGGCAGGCACACCTGCCCTCCCGTGGACTGCCGCACGTACCTCCTGGCAGAAGATTCCCTGGGCGCCGAAGGAGATGTTCCTGTCCAGAACTATGACTCGACGTTTCCCTCTAAGGATGGCGTATATCTCATCATCCGGGAAAGGCCTCAGATATCTGATCCTTAACGAACCTACACGGCGCCCGAGTTCCTCGCGGATCCTGTCCACTGCTATCGCAACGGTCTCCGACATGGTTGCGGTCGAAACGATCACATCTTCGGCGTCATCGAGCATATATCCCTCGACTAATCCGTAGCTTCTGCCGAACAGCGCTTCGAAATCCTTGCATGCATCCGGTATTACTCGCTTTGCTTGCTCCATGCTGTGTTGGATCTTGTATTGCATCTCCGCGTATACATCGGGCGCCGTCAGTGTGCCAAATGTCCTCGGATCGTCTATATCCAGCTTGATATCAGGAGAATAAGCCGGTATATAGCGCTTCACCTGCTCAATATCAGGTACATCGACTGGCTCCGAAGTGTGGGAAAGGAAAAAGGCATCCAGATTGATCATCGTCGGAAGCATCAGCTGCTCACTTACTTTGTAAGCTATAAGTATGGAATCAAGGACTTCCTGATTATCTTTGCAGTATATCTGCATCCATCCCGTATCACGCTGTGAAAGGCTGTCGTTCTGGTCTGCCCATACGTTCCAGCCCGGCGCCATTGCCCTGTTCACGTTGGCCATCACTATGGGCAATCTTGCCCGCGCAGCCCAATGGAGCAATTCATGCATATAGGCCAGCCCCTGTGAGGAAGTCGCGGTAAAAGCCCTCGCCCCTGTCGCGGACGCCCCGATGCACGCGGCCATAGCTGAATGCTCAGACTCGACGTTTATATATCTGGCTTTCAATTCGCCCTTTGCGCACATTTCAGAAAGCTTTTCAACTATCTGAGTCTGCGGCGTAATGGGATACGCCGAAATAACCTGCACGCCTGCGCACTTGACGCCGTACGAAACAGCATAATTACCGGTCATCACCGTCTTCACTTTTCTTCCACCATCATTTCTATCGCTTTTTTCGGGCATTCTTCGGAGCAGATACCGCAGCCCTTGCAATAATCGAGATTTATCACAGGTTTTTCATCTCTGATCTCAATACATATATCCGGACAAAACTTCCAACACAGCATGCATCCCGAGCATAATCCCAGATCGATGACCGGTCTGATGCTCCTCCAATCGTGTGTCTTGTTTAATGTCATATCCCCTATGGTTACCGCCAGAAGCGGTACATCTTTCTCCCTTTTAAAACAGCTGCCCGTACCCATCCCCTGTCACCCGATCGCTACCCGATCATTACCCTTTCATATGCGGTTCTTGCCGAATTGATATTTTGTTCGATTTTTGCAGGGACGGATCCCCTGACCGACCTGACTACCATATCTATTGGAAGATCGCCGATTATCCGTGCAAAGGCCCCGGCCACGGCCGCATTGATTATAGGCGACGCCGCATTGCCGAGGTGGTTTTCGAGGGATATGGCGTCTGCATCGATTGTAGCGACTTTATATCTGCTGTCGATTCCGAACTCATCAGGCCTCCTTCGGCTGTTTATCAGCACCCATCCCCCGGGTTTCAGGCCTTCCAGAACGTTCACGGTATGCATGATGGATTTGTCAAATAATATGACATGGTCAGGTTCATATATATTATAATGTGCTTTTACTTTTGTACCGGATATTCTCAGGAATGCCTGAACCGGGGCGCCTCTGCGCTCGACTCCGAACTCGGGGAAGTATTGCACCTGGTCTCCCCTGATAAAGTAAGCCATTCCAAGGATGCCTGAACCTACGACTATACCCTGGCCGCCCCTCCCGTGGAATCTTATCTCCAGCAAAAATCATCCCTCCCCTGATCATGACACACATAAGAATTATGACTTGTTACTAATAGCTGGTAATAATCTTAATAATCTTACTATACTGCAACGTAAAACAAAATGCAAGATTCGATTCAGCTTATCTGATATATCGATCAGCTTATGGATATATACGGGTCCTGTCTGAATTCGGACTTTAAAGGCCTGTTTATCATCCCATGTATCTCTTTCCTGATTTCGGCGTCTTCGTATACTATCCTGTAAACTCCTTCGATAATGGGCAATTCCAGGCACACATCCGGATTATCCCTATGCATGCTGTCAAGAAAGGATTTGACGACCTTCAGGGTTTGAAGCCCTTCCAGTTCGTACTGCTTCATATCGGCCTGCACATCCTGCACCTTTTGTCCTGAGGCAAGCTTCCTGCCGGCCATATAGCTCCTGCCGCAAAAACACGAGGCAATCAGGTCGCCGAGCCCGGCAATGCCATATACCTTTTCTTCCGATGCGCCCAATGCCCTCGCGAAAAAACCAAACTCGTACAATGCTCTTGTAATCAGGCTTGATTTAAGATTGATCCCGAACCCCATCCCGTTATAATACCCGTCAAGGAGCCCGGAGGCAAGTGCTATCACGTTTTTCAAAGCGCCGCATACTTCGGCCGCGACGATATCGCTGCTTGTATATGTACGTAATATGTTCTTCACATAATATATCCTTTGAAAGTCCTGCGCCGTATCGCTCGAGACCGAAGAAACAACAGCATTGCACGGCATGGTCATGGGATCATTGCGCCTGTAGTTGGATGCTATTTCGCTGTAAATATTGGGCCCGCCCAGCGAACAAATCTTATCATACTCTATGTTCAGGACGTTTTTTATCAGCGAAGATATCCTGTAGAACTTGCCTCCGCTGAAATGGAATCCCTTGACGAGTGATACGACCTTGCAGCTGCTGTTGAAATACGGCTTCATTTTCAAGAGCATGTCCTCGGAATATCTGGATGGTACGGCGAATACGCAGTGTGTCGCATCTTCCAATGCTTCGGCGATCGATTCCGTAAATGTGATATTTTCAGGAATGGGCACATCTCTGAGATCCGCGTAACTCGGGTGTATCCTGTTTTTGATCAATTCCCCGAATAATTCGTCCCTTCGGATATACATTAGGATCCGCGAATCCGGGAAATTTCTTTTCATATTATCGGCAAGCACCACTGCCATTGTTGTACCAAAGCTTCCTGAACCGAACAGCGCAAATTTCATCGTATGCCTCCCTGTGAAAAATGCCAAAATACTTTTGTCTTTTCAATTGTAACAATTCAACTAAAAAGGTGTCAACATCAGGCAAAGACAATCATATACGCCACAGGCAATACAAATGAGATTATCGCGATAATAACGGCCATTACCGCGCCAAGCCTGCTTCCGTTATTCCAGTTCCATCTCCCGAAACTGATGGTCCTTATCATAACCCAGATCAGCAGCAATATGATGATTAATCTCTGAACGTTCATCAATCAATGCGCTTCCTCGCCTTTCATCAGGATGGATCTTATAAGTAACCCGGTCCGTCTTATTTTGAACGAAACGCTGAGATTGAATACAGCGTCCTTATACTTTTCAAGCCAATCATATTTCTCCCATTTTTCCCAATCGGGGAAGAGCATCCGCGCCTTGCCGCCAAAGCCGTTTATGTCGGATCCGAACTCTTTTGAAGTTGCTTCCAGATAACGAATTATCCCCTTTTTAAGAAATTCTTCGGTTGCTTTCTCTGCAATATTTATATTATTAACGTCTTCATAGTTAATGGCGCTTTGGATCGAAGTGAAATCGCCTTCAAGATCGACCTTCAAATCTATATAAGGTATACCGTCTTTGATTTTTACGTTATAGTCAGGTTTTCTGTTCTGTCTGATACTCAGGACGATAAATGATTCTTCATCTAAAGGATCCGGAACAGTCAGAAAGGATTTTTGGAAATTGCCGGATGTAATCAGATAATATTTGGTGTCCTCCCCATCCATCATACCGACCATCTTATCCCCACGAAACACGGCAATGCCCATTATTTCCGTCGGAGGGCCGCCTGTCCTTGGTATCTCTCCTGCAAAATAATTTCCCGCCATGGGTTTTTCGCGGCCTTTTTGATACGCAGTCGAATTATTTAAATTGAATTCATCTCCCGCATCATATATGTTGACAGCTTCCAGAGCAGCTATTGGCGACTTGTATGTGGATTCCATCCCGATATAAAATGTAAACACAGTAGAATCGACGCCAAATCCGGTATGTGTATATGAGCCGTTGATCAATTCGTAGAACTTGGATTCGTTCATATTTGAAACTGGATTTGTTTTTTTCAGAAATTCATCAGCGGCTCCGATACATACGAAGATATTTGTGGTCGGCCGGAATTGTCTGCCTCTTTGCATACCATGGATATGCTCGTGCAATCCGCCCCTTCGCGCCAGGCCTTCTGAAATGACGACCTGTTTGGCATGCGCCAGACTAATATGTCTGCCAAGGTAACTTTCAATTACATTGAGTCCTGCGTGTATGGAATCTGTTTCGATGCTTGTTACAAAAGATGTCCGGGATTCTTGTCCTTTCCCAGTACCATCGGAACTGCCGCCGCTGCCGGATGCACCGCCCTGGGTTGCGCCCTGGGATATCGGTATTTTTAGCGAAAGCCTCACTTCGTAGAGACTGCCGGCATCGATCCCCACCGCCAGAGGATAAGCCGTATCCTCCACCTCACGGGAATCATAGCATCCGGGCAGGACTATAATAAATATGATTGCTAAGA
>CAYWGM010000054.1:5544-8525 GCA_964457875.1 uncultured Eubacteriales bacterium
TTCCCCTTCCCCTTTTGTTATTAACTCTTCTCCTGATTTCTGCGATCGCTAATAAAATTATGACAAACAGGAAAGTCAGAACCCATGAATACGTATGGACATATACTGTATCGAGCTTGATCACTGTCGTCACGTTCGGAGGGATGAAACTTATAGTGAAAAGAATGACGGCAAAAGGCAGTATCATGGGTTTATAGTCTTTAATATCAAATGTCTTGCAGAATATTTTAAGGCTTATAAAAAAGACAGTGCTTAAAAATAATAATGCCGATGATACCCATGCAATCACAAAGACCGCTTCTATCCTCTGGAAAAACATACCGAAATCAATCAGCATGGACAATTGATATATTGGCAGATAGTTTTCCAAAGCGGTCGGATACGGAAATGTCCCAATATAAATAACGACAGAGGATAGAAGAAATAGCGAAGACGCAATGACAGCAGTATTAACCGCGAATTTCATTGTTTTCGTATCAGGTATATACGGCACAATAAAGAATAAAAGCACGAGTTCGGAGAATACGGATATTTTATTAAAACCTTCAAAAAATATCTTGTTGGTACCGCTGCCGAATACTGGAAAGAGATTTGTAAACTCAAAATGCGGGATATTTCCTAATACAACAAAGACATATGCGGCAATAATCAACGGTATCGCTATGGCCTGCAATCGCGCAATCGTCTCTATCCCGGCATAGGTTCCTATTACGATGCATACAGCGAAGAATATCATTATAAAACTCAAAGGCGACATAGCCAGCGTTATTACCTTTATATCCTCGGCGAATTCACGCAAAGTCAGCATTGTCAAGAAAAATGAAAAAGCAAAAAATAGAAGACCTGTAATGATTTTAACTGCCTTGCCTCCTGTTAATTCTGCAATATCTATCAGATCCATTCCTTTGAATTTTTTATAAAGCTTTAGCATTATTGTAAATATAATAATAGCAATTAAAGATATATAAATTACAAGCATCCAGCATGCCGTACCCGCGACCTCTATCATCCTTCTCGGAAAATTCAGGAATATCTTGAGGCATAATAGATTTATAAGTATTGCAATAGTCTCCCACCTGCCGAAAAATATCTTTTCCCCAGCCATTATTTACTACCCTTCCATTTTCTGCTTATCTTTTCTTGCTTCTCCGCTACTTTTGCATTGGTATAGTCAGACCTTTTTTCCTGTTTCCAGATCGGCGCCCTGGTAAAATCATTAACCAAAATATTTGCCAATCTCGGAGCGAATGGAGATAAAAACCTTGCGCCGAAAGACTTTGCAGATGCGAGCCACGTCCCTTGTATGAACAATCCGACAGTAATACCGAGGAAGCCTGCAGAAGCGCCTAAAATAATGAACAAGAAACGGAGGATCCTTGTTGCAAAGGCAAACGAGAAGTTAGGCATAGCAAATGATCCAAGTCCGGTCAGCGCTACGATAATTATCAGAATCGGGCTTATGATATTCGCCGCCACGGCCGCCTGGCCGAGTATTAATGCGCCTATGATTCCTAACGTAGGGCCTATGGGCCCAGGTATCCTGATACCGGCTTCTCTTATCAATTCAAATGATATCTCCATGATCAATATTTCCACGATGGACGGGAACGGTACTTTCTCACGCGCGTTATCGATCGCTATCAGCAGGTTTGTCGGTATCATCTCCTGATGGAAATTAGTGATTGCGACATAGAATCCGGGAAGCAGCAGTGTCATGAAGTATCCCATTATTCTTATGATCCTCATGAAGTTGCCGTAAGGGAACCGGAAATATGCATCCTCGGGTGAATGCATGAGTTCGATGAACGTTATCGGCATCACGATCGCAAATGGACTTCCCTGCAATAAAACCGCCACTTTTCCGTCGGCGATGTGCCCTGCCGCCCTGTCCGGTCTCTCCGTTGCAAGCACTTGAGGCGCCGGAATCAACGTGTGGTCTTCGATCAGTTGTTCCAATTCCCCTGAATCAAATATATAATCGATTTTTATACTGCCGAGGCGCCGCCTGACTTCATTGACAAGGGAATCATTAGCGATGGTCTTGATATACATCATCACACAGGGAGTTTTGCTTCTCTTTCCGATAGAGAATTTCTCCGTAACAAGATTCTCATCTTTGATGATTTTCCTGACAAGAGCGACGTTGACCTTCAATACCTCTGTAAAGCCTTCCTGAGGACCGCGTATGAGCAGCTCGGTGTTGGGACGTTCGACAGTGCGGTGTTCCCATCCTTTAACATCCATGGTCAACGCTTCTTTTGAACCGTCCACAAAAAGGGCGCAGCTTCCGAAGTTTACCTCATTGACCAAACCTTCAAACGTATCGAAAATGCCCAATTCATTGTTGGTCATCAGGTGTCTGATGATAAAGTCGAAATTGCTTTTATTATTCTCAGTTTTATCCTTGAGTGATGAAAGTATCATCAGCGGCTGTAGTATGCTCGCATTGATCATCTGCTTATTCACAAGCCCGTCGATGAAGACGATGAACGCGTCGACCTCGGTGCCTTTAATATCGATAGCGAATTCGCGTATTTTGATATCGATATTTTGAGGCATGTTATAGATCTGCCTGATTATAACAAGGTTTTCATCAAGGCTGCCGCTGATCCTCTTTTTGAGCAGGTCCTCAGAAGGGTCCTTTTTATTCGTCGGCACTGTTTGCCTGCCGCTTTTACGCTCCTCTGCGGTTTCCTTAAGTATGAAGCCCTCGCTGTCGTCGCGCTTTTTATAGGTAAATATATCCTTGACCAATTGCTTGAAGGCGGGCATCGGTAATATCCTCCAATTCGTAGTATTTCTAATCAGAGGTCTTGTTATTACAGTCTAAATGTATTATTTGTTATTTTGCCATTTCCTTTCTTGACGAGATATACGTCCCACTTCCTGAAACCGAGGATATTGGCGAATTTCTTGTCGAAGACGGCGAAATCGAATCTGTTCTTGCCTTTTATGGCGCTGCCGATGTCCATTGCAACGCA
>CAYWGM010000054.1:8625-10419 GCA_964457875.1 uncultured Eubacteriales bacterium
GAAGCCATTTTCAGCGTATTCTGCAGCTGTATGTTATCACTGACAAGCTCTTGATTCTGCTGAGCCAACTCAATATTCTTCTTCATCGTCTCCTGAGCGGTTTTAGCTGCAAGTCGGGCTTTAAGCTCCAAATCTATATTTGACAGATTAAGGCCGACATTTTGTTTTTCGAGTAACGAATTGCGTTGTTTCAGACTGAAACTGCCGTCCATCAGATTCTGCAATTCAATATTTGCTGCCGACAGTTCTGTCTTGATCAAATTGTATTGCGTATACAACCTATAATAATTAAAATAGATCACTATCGATGACATGAATATCAAACATATCACAACAAAGTAGATACTGATTTTTTTGCGATAAAACCTGCCTGCATTCACCATCTGATCCAATGTGCCGCTTTTTATCAGTTCGGAGTCGGCCAACTGCATAAAAACCTCCAATTTACATAAAATAATCAATCCTGTTTTTAAACAACAACGCTAATTATTCGCAAGAAATGTCGGTTTAATACGTATTGGCTGAGTTTTGATCTATATGATATTATATGGTAATGGAACGTTTAAGGAATATCGTTGATCAAATGGAAAATGATTTGATCCGTTTAAGAAGAAATATCCATTCTTATCCGGAAGTCGGATTTAAGGAATATAAAACATCCGCCTTAATCAAAGACTGGCTTAAAAGCTGCAAAATAACTGAATATAAAGAATTTGCCGAAACAGGAGTCGCCTGTTTGATCAGGGGTATAAAACCTGATCCGGTAATCGGGATCAGAGTTGACATAGATGCAATTTATGCAGAAGATAAAACAAATACGCCATATACATCCCAAAATAAAGGGATCGTGCATGCTTGCGGGCATGATGTTCATACGGTCATTGGCCTTGGAGTGGCAAAGGTTTTCTCCACGCTTGCAGATTCACTTTCGGGCAGTGTAAAGGTTATATTTCAGCCTTCTGAAGAAATGCCTGAGCATAAGGACAACAGCAATTTTGACATCTATGAAGAACCCCCCACAGGATTGAGAGGAGCAGTTGTAGCTGTGAATGAAGGCGTACTTCGTAACCCCGATGTTGACGCGCTATTAGGAATTCATTGCTGTGCCGGTCTTCGTGCCGGTCAGATAGGTTATCAGTATGGCCATCCCATAGCAGGCAGCGGGAATTTCCATATTACGGTATCAGGTAATGCCGGTCACGCAGCTCAACCGCATCAATGCACAGATTCAATTGTGATTGCGGCGCAAGTAATCACTGCTTTACATACCAACATGAGCAGGAAAATAAAACCGGGTGATCCGGTAACAATGACAATAGGTACTATCAAGGGCGGAACAAGGCGCAGTTCTGTACCGGGCAAGGTCGACATGACAGGTACGGTAAGAGCCTTTGATAATACGCTGCTTAGCGCAACTGTTCCGGAAATGATGGAAAGAACAATCAAAGGTATTACTGAAGCGAATAGTGCCTCCTATGTTTTTGATTACGGCGTCGATATAATGCCTGTAAAGAATGATGACAAAATCGTAGCGTCAGCAGCCAAATCGTTGAAGCAGCTTCTGGGAGATAATGCATTGGAAATGCATGAGTATGATTTTATTTCCGACGATTTCTCTTTTATGTCTCAACTTGTACCATCATTGTACCTGAAACTGGGTATATCAAATGAAAACAGTTCGACCCGGCATCCTCTGCATAGCGTCTATTTTAATGTGGATGAGAGCTGCATTAGTACAGGAGTACTCAGCATATCAAAAATAATCCTGGATATATTGAGGGGGAATCCATGATT
>CAYWGM010000055.1:0-10350 GCA_964457875.1 uncultured Eubacteriales bacterium
GGGTCTAATATTTAAGGAGCAATAATATGACAGGCGCACAGGCTATAATTGAATCATTGAAAAGGGAAAATGTGAAGGTCATGTTCGGTTATCCCGGAGCGACCATATGTCCTTTTTATGATGCGCTCATCGGGTCGGGGTTAAGGCATGTGCTTTCGAGATACGAGCAGGGAGCGGTCAACGCAGCCAGTGGTTATGCGCGCGTAACCGGCAAAGTCGGCGTCTGCGTCGCCACATCCGGGCCGGGCGCGACAAATATGATCACGGGCATTGCGACCGCGTATATGGATTCTATACCTATAGTCGCCATAACCGGGCAGGTATCGAGTGAGCTCATCGGCCGGGATGTGTTTCAGGAGGCAGATATTACAGGGGCCACCATCCCTTTCTGCAAGCATAGTTATCTTGTGAAGCGAGCTGACGACCTTCCGAGGGTGATCCGTGAAGCGTTCCATATAGCGTCCACCGGCAGGCCGGGACCGGTACTTATCGACGTACCTGTCGATGTGCAAAAGGAAACAATAGAATATAATTATCCTGAAAAGGTAGCTATCAGGGGGTATAAGCCAACATATAAAGGTCATGCCATACAGATAAAGAAGGCAGCTGAGGCGATAACCTCCGCGAAACGGCCGGTCATCTGCGCAGGCGGCGGTGTGATCTCAGCCGAGGCATCCCAGGAGCTCGTATCGTTGGCTGAAAAATGCAACATACCTGTTGCGACGACCCTTATGGGTATAGGGTCTATACCGTCCACGCACCGGCTTTACCTGGGGATGATCGGTTCTCATGGCAGCCGTGCGGCCAATCGTGCCTTGAATAATACCGACCTTCTGGTCGTCGTTGGCGCAAGATTGGGCGACAGGGCGATGGGAGCCGCGAAGGATATTGCCGAGAAGGCGACTGTGATCCATATGGATATCGATCCTGCGGAGATCGGTAAGAATATCGATACGGCGATCCCGATCGTAGGCGATGTCAGGAATGTGCTGACCAAGCTGCATGAGCTATGCCGTGCAGGCAGTGTTGGACAGTGGGTTGAGGAATTGGGCGGTATGGTAAAAGACCACAACCAAAGGCGTGACCTGGCGCCGAGGAAGGATTCCGTCAATCCGAAGCTGCTGCTTGGCAAATTATCCGGCATGATACACGGTGACGCGGTCATAACGACGGAAGTCGGCCAGAACCAGATATGGGCGGCGAATAATTATAAAGTTATGAAACCGAGGGCTTTCCTGACTTCAGGCGGAATGGGCACCATGGGTTACGGGCTGCCGTCGGCCATAGGCGCTAAAATCGGGAGGCCCGGATCTCCGGTCATTGTGATAAGCGGCGACGGAAGTTTCCAAATGTCGATCCAGGAACTCGGAACCATCAGGCAGGAAAAGCTGGACATTAAAATAATCATCTTCAACAATTCGAGGCTCGGGATGGTCCGCGAGCTTCAGAAGACAGGATACGGCTGCAGGTATTCGCAGGTGTTCCTCGATAGCAACCCTGATTTTATAAAGATTGCAAACGCATATGGTTTCAAGGGCGACAGACTTGCAACCGATGATGGCGCGGAGGATGCCCTGGAGAAGATGCTTGCTTCCAAAGGGACATATATACTAGAGTGTATTGTCGATCCTGAAGAATCGACCCTTTAATGTACATTAATGTGCATTAGAATTATTAAATTATTAATTCCTGTACGGGAGGAAGATACAATGGCGAAACATATTCTATCAGTGCTGGTTGAGAATCATGCGGGGGTATTGTCAAGAGTGGCCGGTCTGTTCAGCAGACGGGGCTTCAATATCGACAGCCTTGCCGTCGGCATTACCGACGACCCGGATATTTCAAGGATGACGATCGTAGTCGACGGAGATGACTATACGGTCGAACAGGTCAGTAAGCAACTGAACAAGTTGATCGATGTAATAAAAATCAAGCAACTTGACAGCTCAAACTCTGTTACAAGGGAATTGACTCTGTTGAAGGTGAACGCGACAGCGACGACCAGGGCGGAGATAATCCAGCTTGTTGAGATATTCAGGGCTAAAATCATCGATGTCTCTGCAAACACGCTTACAATCGAGGCGTCAGGTGATTCGGAAAAGGTCTCTGCGCTGGAAGGCATGCTCAAACAGTTCGGTATACGCGAGGCCGTCCGCACGGGGATAATTGCCATAGAACGTGGAAACAGGATCATTACGGCCAATGGAAAGGAATGAGGTTCAATAGAAAGGAATGAGGTGGGAACATGTCGGCCAAAAAGATTATAATTCTTGATACAACCTTGAGGGATGGGGAACAGACGCCCGGGGTCAACCTGAATATCCAGGAGAAGCTCGAGATAGCCAGGCAGCTTGCCAGACTCGGGGTCGACGCCATAGAGGCGGGATTTGCCATTAGCTCCGAGGGGGATTTTGAGGCGGTGAAGGCCATAGCGCAGAACGTCAAAGGTGTGACGGTTTCAAGCCTCAGCAGGGCGATAGAGAAGGATATCGACAGATCGTGGGAGGCAGTGAAGTATTCCGACGACCCGATGATACATACATTTATCGCGACATCGGACATTCACATGAAGTATAAGCTGAAAATGACAGAGGATGAGGTCTTTGAGCGCGCTATCCGGATGGTCGGATATGCCAGGAAGAATTGTCCGAAGGTGGAGTTTTCACCGGAAGACGCCAGCAGGACGCGTGTCGAATTCCTTTACAGAATCATCGAAGCGGTGATCAAGGCCGGCGCTACCGTGATAAATATCCCGGATACGGTCGGTTATGCCATGCCGCTTGAATTCGGAAGGCTGATAAAAGGCATCGTCGAGAATGTGCCGAACATCGGCAAGGTCAATCTCAGCGTCCATTGCCACAATGACCTTGGCTTAGCCGTGGCCAATTCGCTTTCAGCGGTCGAAAACGGCGCCAATCAGGTGGAATGTACGATAAACGGCCTTGGGGAACGTGCCGGCAACGCGGCTCTCGAAGAGGTGGTCATGGGCCTGAATACGAGACGTGACTATTACAACGGTTTTAAAAATAAAATCGATACCACTCAGATAATGAGGACCAGCAAGCTTGTGGCCAATCTGACCGGAGTGTCCACGCAGCCGAACAAGGCCATTGTCGGCGCCAACGCATTCGCGCATGAGTCGGGGATACACCAGCACGGCGTGCTTTCAGAAAAAAGCACATATGAGATAATGACGCCTGAGTCGGTGGGATTAACGCAAAATAGACTCGTCCTCGGCAAGCATTCCGGGCGGCATGCATTTGACGAACGTCTTAAAGAAATGGGGCATTCGCTTTCGGGCAGTGAGATACAGGCCGCTTTTGAGAAGTTCAAGTCGCTTGCGGACAGGAAAAAGATCGTGCTTGATGAGGACATAGAGGCGTTAATCGGTGAAAAGGTATCGAAGATACCTGAAGTATTTGAGCTTGATAGCTTCCAGATCAATAGTGGAAATAAGAGTATCGCAACAGCTATGATGATATTGAAACACAATGATAAGACCATTACCGAAGCCGCAACAGGTGACGGACCTGTTGACGCCGCTTTCAACGCCATCGAGAGGGCTGTCGGTTTCAAAATGGTACTGCAGGACTATAATCTCAAGGCCGTTACCGAAGGGACCGACGCGCTCGGTGAAGCTACCGTCAGGGTATCGGCCGATGGGAAGAGTTTTGTCGGCAGAGGTATAAGCACTGATGTCATCGAAGCAAGCGTGAAGGCTTATCTCAATGCCATAAACAGAGCGCTTGGGGAATTCGGCGAGGAAAAGCTCAAAATAATGCTCAAATCTAAGCTCAAATCTAAGCTTGAGGAGCGGATGTAATGATGAAGAAGATAATCATATACGATTCGACGTTAAGAGACGGCGCCCAGGCGCAGGGCATATCCTTCAGCGTGGAAGACAAGCTCAAGATTGTTGATAAGCTCACTATGTTAGGCGTGGATTATATTGAAGCCGGCAACCCGTTTTCAAACCCCAAGGATATAGAGTTTTTCAACAGGGTCAGGAATTATGATTTGAAAAAATCAAGATTGATAGCGTTCGGGAGCACGCGGCGCGTTAATGTCACCGCTGACGCCGACGTCAACATAGCGTCGCTCCTCGGCACCGAAGCCCGCTCAATAGCCATATTCGGCAAGAGCTGGGATTTCCATGTGACTGATATACTTCGGACGACGCTGGATGAAAACCTCAGGATGATATTTGATACCGTCAGTTATCTTAAAGCGAGAGATAGAGAGGTCGTCTTTGATGCCGAACTGTTTTTCGAGGGATACAGGAGCAATCCCGATTATGCGATGAGGACATTGAAAGCCGCGTATGACGCCGGAGCCGATAGCCTGTGTCTTTGCGACACCACCGGCGGATCTTTCCCGATGGAGATCTATAACATAACGTCAGAGGTGGTTTCCGAGTTTGATATTCCGATCGGGATCCATAGCCATAATGATACGGGACTGGCAGCAGCCAATTCCATAATGGCGGTGCAGGCCGGCGCCGTGCAGGTACAGGGAACGATGAACGGGTATGGTGAGAGGTGCGGCAATGCCAATCTTTGTATAATAGTCCCTGACCTTCAGTTAAAGCTCGGTTATGATTGCATACCTGCCGAGAGTATGCGGATGCTTACTTCGGTTTCGAGGTTCATAAGCGAAGTTACTAATGTCACACATAACGAACGTTCTCCTTATGTCGGCAACTGCGCATTTTCACACAAGGCCGGGATGCACGCAGATGCCGTAAGCAAGCATACGTCCGCTTATGAGCATATCTCTCCCGAATCTGTCGGCAATGAGAGGATCTTCCTTATGTCAGAGGTCGCGGGACGCAGCGCGGTGCTTAATATTATGAAGAAAATCGACGACAGTATAAAAAGGGACTCCCCAGAGACTAAACTTGTCCTTGATAAACTCAAGGATATGGAGCATGAAGGCTATCAGTACGAAGCCGCAGAGAGCTCATTTGAAATAATTATCAGGAAGATACTCGGTAAGTACCATCCGTTTTTTGAATTAAAGGAATTCAAAGTGATGGTGAGCGAGCCTTCGATCAATGAGGTCAGTTCTTCCGCCATGGTAAAGATCAAAGTAGGTAATCAGGAAGAAATCACCGCAGCCGAAGGCGACGGACCCGTGAATGCGCTTGATAATGCGCTCAGGAAAGCCCTTGAGAAGTTCTATCCGCAGGTAAGGGAAGTGAAACTGACTGACTATAAAGTGCGAGTTTTGGATTCGGAATTGGCGACAGCCGCCAAGGTGAGGGTTCTGATAGAATCGACCGACGGTCGGGAAAACTGGACCACAATAGGTGTTTCGACCGACATTATCGAAGCCAGCTGGAAGGCGCTGGTGGATTCCATCGAATACAAGCTCATCATGGATAAAGCGTAGCATTGCTAATTTGCAGCAGAAACTGCGCATAAATTTACTGATGTACGAGTATATTGGTAATACTTAACAAAACTATATGCATTACTTCAAATTTTGCACAGATGGCATAAGCGGCGCAGTCAGGTACCAAGCGTCATGCGTCATGCGTTGTAAGTTGATGAAGTGGTCGTTCCGCCGCGCCCGGTCCAATTCGTATGGAAAAACTCTCCGCGTGGTTTGTCGAGGCGTTCATAGGTATGCGCACCGAAATAGTCGCGCTGTGCCTGCAACAGGTTGGCAGGAAGCCTTCCGCACCTATATCCGTCAAAATAGCTTAGAGCCGCAGCCATTGCAGGGATCGGCACGCCGTTTGTCACAGCTGTTGCCACTACCTTTCTCCAGCTTGCCTGCGAGGATTCGACCTTCTGTTTGAAGAATGGGTCGAGCAAAAGGTTCGTAAGCTTCGGATCATTAACGAATGCTTCTTTTATCTTACCGAGGAAGACAGACCTGATGATGCAGCCGCCGCGCCATACCAGCGCGATACCGCCATAATTGAGGTTCCAGCCGTATGTCTTGGCCGCGGAACGCATAAGCACATAACCTTGGGCGTAAGAAATGATTTTTGACGCGTATAGTGCTTTTCGTATGTCTTCGATAAACTCAGCCTTATTACCTTTGAATTCGGGAGCGGCGGCGGGGCCGCTGATTGCCTGCGATGCCATTATCCGCTCGTCCTTCATAGCCGACAGACATCTGGCGAATACGGCCTCGCCGATCAGCGTCAGCGGAACGCCCTCGTCCAGCGAAGATACCACCGTCCATTTGCCGGTACCCTTCTGTCCTGCGGTATCCACAATTTTATCAACCAGGGGCAGGCCGTCTTCATCCTTGTACGCCAGGATATCCCTCGTTATTTCTATGAGGTAGCTGTTGAGCTCCCCTTCATTCCACGATTTAAAGACTTCATGCATCTCGTCGGCGGACATCCCCAGCAAGTCCTTCATAAGCTGGTATGCTTCGCATATTAGCTGCATGTCGCCGTATTCGATGCCATTATGCACCATCTTCACGAAATGTCCGGCGCCGTTTTCGCCGACCCAATCGCAGCAAGGCGTGCCGTCTTCGAGTTTGGCTGCGATTGCCTGCAGGACAGGTCTCACGCGCTGCCATGCCGCCGGCGAGCCGCCGGGCATGATGCTGGGGCCTTTCAGCGCACCTTCCTCACCGCCTGAAACGCCGGTTCCGATATACAAAAGGCCTTTGCTTTCCACATAAGCCGTTCGGCGCATCGTATCGGGGAAATGTGAGTTGCCGCCGTCAATCAAAATATCTCCGTTTTCCAGGAATGGCAGCAGCATTTCGATGAAATCATCCACCGGTTTTCCCGCCTTGACCATCATCATGATGATCCGCGGTTTTTTCAATGACTTTACAAATTCCTCGGCGGAATATGTGCCGATTATCTTTTTGCCTTTGGCGCGTCCCTGTACGAATTCCGTCACCCTCTCAAGCTCGATTATACGGTTGAACACCGAGACGGTGAATCCTTTGCTTTCCATGTTCATGGCAAGGTTCTCGCCCATGACACCAAGACCTATCATTCCGATATCTGCGCTGGACATTCTATAATCCCTCCAAAAACAATATTGAAGAATCGATTCGATCGATTGCAACGATTCTGATTTAACCGGAAACTTTTTTGAGTTTCCATGGGGGAACCGAAGGCAGATAGCCGTCGAATTCCTCAATTAGCTTTTCTTCGTATGCTCCGGCATATTGTCCGTTTAAGAACTTATCCATGGCTTCATTAAAGAACCGCTGCCAGGATTCATCCTCGTTACCCGGGTTAATCGGGTAGAAGAGCGCGTCGTTGGCCTTTGCCGCCTTCATATCCCCGGGAGCGTCGCCTATCATGATCACCTTTGCGCCGGAATATCCTTTTGCCATGGTGTATGCGATACAATCCTTTTTGCCGCCCATTTCCTGGCCTGCGATGACTTTAATATATCTTGCAATATCATGCTCGTTCCATTCTCTTACAAGCGCCTCTCCGGGAGTTGCCGAAACAACGATTATATCTGCGATTCCGGCTAATTTGGCCAGACTCTCCCTTACAAACGGGAACGGAGGAACGTCCCTCACAATATCGGCAACCGATTTATTAACTGCTTTTGACCATTTTAACGCCCTTTCAAGCACCGGATCGCCTGTCTTCTTCACGATTTCCTCAAGCGCCGGGTTGCCCAGCTTGGTCTCGGTCCCGATCCATTTTCGCAGAGAGTCCGTTTCCGGTATTTTAAATCCGCGTTTTTTGACCTCTTCTCTTTCCGCAGCGAGGTCGATGGCGTCGATCAGTGCCGGAAAACGGTTGATGCCTCTCCACCTGGAATACAGGTTAACGAATTCCGCCGCTTCCCGCACATATTTGGAAATGGCTTGCAATCCCCATTCATTGATGATGTTGGGGATGAAACACTCTTTGTGCTTGATCTCCATCGTATCAAAGGCGCAACCGTCGGAATCGATAGCCACCAGAAAATCATGCTCTTTTTTAAACTCCTGGAATGCTTTTGGTATTTCGGACATCCTGTCAATCCTCCTGTTTCAATAATATATTGTTCAGTTTTTCCTATAAGCCTGCGGGACGTACGGCTTGAGCTTCTTTTCAGCAAAGATGGGCTTCATGCGGGAGAAGCGCATCAGGCCCCCGATCATCGGTATGCTTGCCCAATCTTCACCGATCAACGGCTGCGCATACCTGATGAATTCATCGGTCACGTCATTTCTTTGTTTTGAGATCCATGCCTCCGGAAATGACCTCTCCGAATTCGCGACGAGCTCAAGCGGCGCCTTATCATATTCTACATTGTAAATCTTCCCGGGTTTGCGAAGTATCGTCGACATGAAGCCGTTACCGTCCTCAATCGCGATTTCCACTGCTTTCTGCCCGAGTTTGTACGCTTCGTCAAGGTCCACGACCGAAGCGAAGCTTATCGAATCACGCTGGTCGGTGCCGGAAACCTGTCCTCTGGCCGATCCTCTTGCTTTTATACCGACCCTGTTCAGGTAGTTGACCAGGGTCTGGGAGACAGTAGTCTGGCTTGCGCTGAATTGCGTATGGCCGAAAGAATCCTTTGTTTCTCCTATATCAGAAATCGATAAGCCTTCGCTGACAACAACGACTGCCCTTCCGGCCTCATTGAGCTGCGAATTGATCTTTTCCGCGATTTCTTCCAGGTTGAGTTTGGATTCTACCATATAAATCTGGAGCGGCATCTCCCTCTTCGGGTCGGCGAGCCTTGCCGCAGCAGGTATGAAACCGATCTTCCTGCCCATCGCCTGTATTACAAGCACCGGATCAGACGGTGAAGAACCGGCGTTTTCCTCATTCGCGTTCTGTATGTATGACGCCCAGTAACGCGCTACGCTTCCGTATCCCGGGGTATGGTCGATGAGTTTGAACTCCGAATCCCCGACGTCGTTATCGATGGTCTTGGGAACGCCTACGGCAACGAGGTCAAACCCTTTTTCCCGGGCAAGGATGCTGATCTTATTGGCGGTATCCATCGAATCGTTTCCGCCTATATAGAATAGATAACCAATGTTATGGGCTTTTAGTACCTCAATGACCCTGTCGAAGTCTTCCTGCTGGTTTTTCTTCAGCTTATACCGGCAAGTCCCTATCGATCCCGCAGCCGGCGTCGTCCTGAGCAGACGTATCTCCTCTTCCGGTTGGTTGCTGAGGTCCAGCAGGTCCTCTGTCAGGATCCCCTCGACTCCATGATAGCCGGCGTATACAGTACCTATTCTGTCTTTGTATCCGGCGCAGGCTTCTATAACGCCTCTGAGTGAATTGTTGATGACCGGTGTGGGTCCGCCCGACTGGGCTACGATCGCATTTACGCATTTTTGCATTGTTGATCACTATCCTTTTATTATTGCTTATTTTGCTTATTATTGCTTAAACCGGTTTTATGTTGCAATGACCAGCCTATACAAGTTTCTATTATATCGGAATCCGAAGAAAATGCAATCGGCCCGGCGCCAATTTCCGGATTATGCACCAATATTACGTGAATATTACAATTCCAATCTACCCCTCATTTTCCACTGCCATTTTCGAAAATATATTTTGAAGCCATTTGTTCTATAGGAGGTTTATCTAATGAAAAAGGCATTTCTAATGAAAAAGGTCTTATGCGTAATTATTGCAGTATTGATGCTGGCAGCTTCAGTTTCGGTCTTCGCCCACAATGACAGGGATAATGGGCAGAACAAATCATGGAAGTCATATTCGGATCAGTACAAATACCTCAAAGAGCTGCTTAAAAAGTATCATGCCCTTGATGAGCAGCAGCTCAACCTTTTCAACCAGATCATACAGCTCAAGAAGAAACATAAGGTAAAAAATTGCAGTGTTTTTGTGAATGGAAATGAGATCAGCCTTGAAGCGGCTCCGGTCATAAAGGCAGGACGGATGCTCATACCAGTAAATGCGGTGACCAAGGCGCTCGGAGCTAAGTTGACCCAGGATTCCAACGGCACCATTACGATAGTAAAGGATGATATAACGATCGTAATAAAGCCGTGGAGCCGGATCATCACTGTAAATGGAGTGCAGGCCAATCTTGATTCATATACTAATTTTATTAATAAAAGGATGTTCGTCCCAATAAGTTTGATTTCTAAGATCCTGAAATACAAGGTTCTTGTAGATCCGGCGACGGGTACGCTCATTATCGATAATTGCAGAGTTGCTTCAGTCAATGACAATGTGACCGGCACAGGCCTCATGCAATTCAATTATATTAACGCGGCAGATTGGAGCTATGCGCAGCAGCAGGGGGCGTTCAAGAATGATGTGCATAAATCGTCAACGCAAGGCGCTTACAGTGAATTCAAATTCACAGGCACACAGATAAAGCTTTACGGCGCTAAAGGTCCCGATCAGGGCAAAGCGGCCATTTCAATCGACGG
>CAYWGM010000056.1:0-10152 GCA_964457875.1 uncultured Eubacteriales bacterium
ACCATATACATTATCTGCATCAGAATGTTTATTAAATGAAGCGAAATATCTGAGGACCGCGGCGCCCGCACCGTCGTCGGCGTTCAATTCCGAGCCTGCCGCGACAAACGAGATGCGTGTCGCGCCCGCAAGTTTTGCTTTGAGCTGCTTTCCAATGGTTGAATTGTCCATTTATATATCGACTTTAAGATTCTCGCGTTTCAAGTCGGCAAGTTCAAAGGACTTCGTGCATTCAAGCGCGTCCTTGGGGCATGAATCGGTGCACTGCCCGCAGTATATGCAGCGGTCGAGATAAACAACAGCTTTAAATTGCTTATCGCCGATCTTCTCTATAACAATGGCGTCGGCGGGACAGTCCCTCATGCACATCTTGCAGCCGATACATTTCGAGGCGTCAAATTTCAATTTGCCCCTGTATTTATCGGGCATCTCCGCTTTTACTGCCGGGTATGCGCATGTCGCCGGCTTCTTGCCTAACATCTTTATGACAAAAGGGATCATTTTGCCGATTTTTTTCATTTCACCGCCCCCTTTGCAAGAAGATCAATAAGTATCTGCAGCAGCGCGGCAGGCGTCAGGTATTTCCAGCAGAAATTTATCATCTGCTCTATTCTGAGCCTCGCAAGAACGGTGCGCATCAAGGCCAGTAAAAACACTATGAACAGAGTCTTCGCGATGAATACGACAAAACCGAGCAACGGGATGGCCGGCACGAAGAACGGTATGAACACAGCTGCAAGTATCGCCGAAACAACGATCATCTCAACATCTATCGACATCCTGAAGATAGCAAGCAATCTGCCGCTGTACTCGGTAAACGTGCCTCCGACAATCTCAGTCTCAGCCTCGGGTATGTCAAACGGGACGCGCTCCAGCTTGCCCTGCACCGCGACCAGCGCCACAAGAAACGCAGGTATGTTGAACAGCGCTAATAGCGGGTTACTCATATAGAATGCGCTAATGCCGCTCAGAGACCATGAGCCAGAAAGCAGCGCAGGTCCGAGCAACGCAATGAACAGCGGTACTTCGTATGCGAAAAGCTGCGTCAAAGCCCTAACAGAACCAATGGATGCAAATAGCGAAGTCGAGTGCCATCCTGCAAGGAAGAACGTGACGGTAGGTATCGTGAGCAGATAGAGCACGACGATCAGGTCGCCTTCGAACGGGAACAGCGATTTGGTTCCCCAAACCGGCACATAGATGAAGGCCGTGCTTGCCGAAGCCAGCGCAAATACGGGTAATAGCCTGAATATCCTGCTGTCGGCCTCGCACGGGATGATCGTCTCTTTGCTTGCGAGCTTTATGATGTCGGCAAGCGGCTGGAACCAAGGCGGCCCTTGCCTGTTCTGAAGCCTTGCGTAAAGCTTCCTGTCGATGAACTCGACGACGAGTCCAAACACACTGAGGAACAGAAACCCTGGAAAAATCAATATATTGAACAATGCAACAGCCATTTGCTTAATCATTCCCCTTCTTCGAAAAATCCATGCCCCTGTCACGGTACCATCTGATGCTGTAATCGCGCAGAGTCTGCCAATCGAGCACGTCTTCCCGCCCGTTCCGCACATCCTTCAGTGCGATTGCCCTGTCGGTGCATGAAAAACACGGGTCGATGGCCGCGATCACAATGGGGACGTCAGCAAGGTACCCCCCCTCGATCATGTGCGATATCGCGGTAAGATTAGCGAGCGTAGGTGCGCGAACCTTCACCCTCTCGGGTTTTTCCGTACCGTTGGATTTGACATAATGCACGTCCTCACCCCTCGGCGCTTCATATCTGCCGAATGCATCACCGGCCGGTATCCTCCTCGGAACCTTCGCGACAACCGGCCCGTCGGGTAAATTCTTCAAAACCTGCCTTATTATATTATAGGATTCCATTAATTCTTTGACTCTGACGATGGTCCTGCCGAGAACGTCGGCATGGTCGTCGGTGATGACCTTAAAATCGATCTCTCCATATGCGGCGTACGGATCATCCCTGCGGACGTCCCGGTCGACCCCGGCTGCCCTTGAGGTCGGCCCTGATGCGTCAAAACGCAGCGCATCCTCTTTTGAAAGCCTTCCTACGCCGGCAAGCCTTGATATCAGGGTGGTCTCTTCAAATGCGAGCTGGATATAATATTTGGTGCGCTCCTCCAACACGTCCATGATCTTGAGGGCTTCCTGCACCTGCTCTGGTGCGATGTCGCGACGGACGCCGCCGATGGTATTGATGCCGTAATTGACCCTGTTGCCGGTCAGCGCCGCGAGAAGGTCCATCACTAATTCCCTGTCACGCCACGAATACATGAACAGCGTGTCGAACCCTATCTCATGCCCGGCGACGCCAAGCCACAGCAAATGGCTGTGTATCCTCTCGAGCTCGCCGATGAGCGTCCTGATATACGCAGCCCTGCGCGGCAACTCGATGCCGGCGATCTCCTCGACGGTCTGCGCAAAGCACGTGGCATGCGAATGCGAGCAGATGCCACAGATCCTCTCGACCAGGTAGATGTCCTGGATATATGACCTGCTTTCGCAAGCCTTTTCTATACCTCTGTGATTGTAGCCAAGAGCCACATTCGCAGCGGCGATCCTTTCACCTTCAAGAAGCAGCATGAACCCTTCCGGTTCTTTAAGCGCCGGGTGCTGAGGCCCGATGGGAATCGTTATCCTGCTCATCCGCGCCCTCCTTCCGTTCCGTCCTGCACAACTTTGTCCTGTGCACAGTTATTGAGCATTTCCGGTTTCCAGTCTTTCCTGAGAGGGTGCTGGTCTTCCGGCCATCCGTCAGGAACAGGGTAACGTCTGCCTTGTGGCAGGCCTTCGACTTTAACCCCGAACATGCTTTCAATTTCTCTTTCATAAAAGACAGCGCCGTTGAAGACATCCGTCACGGTTTTGATGACAGGATCCCTCTTTGGGATATTTGTCTTCAGATTGAGGACGATGCCTCTTTCATTCGATATATGGTAAATGATCTGAAATTCCTCATCGATATCAAGCCCGGTAATGGTGCATATGTGCTCAAAACCAAGCTCGTTTTTCGCATATGCAATTACTTCAGTGACGATCCCGAATGGGACGGCTGTATCGATCCGTCTTTGCCTCCTGATCCCCACCTTGCCGTCAAGTTCTGCAAACCTTTCGGTGAGAGCGTTCTTTACTGATTCTTCCGGGGTCAGGTCAATTTTTATCTCATCCATCAAACTCTCCACCACCTTACAACATTATTTAAGCGTACTCAAAAGTTTTACAACACCATCGATTATCGCCTCAGGTCTTGCAGGACATCCGGGTATATAGGCCGAGACCGGCACTACAGAATCGATTCCGCCGCAAACGTTATAGCAGCCCTTAAAGACGCCGCCCGAAGAAGCGCAGGTACCGACGGCGACAACGAACTTCGGCTCGGCCATCTGATCATATATCCTCTTAAGCCTGTCACGTGTCTGAAGCGTGACGGGACCTGATGCCACCAGGACATCCGCATGTCGCGGCGTCCCCTTGAGCAGTATTCCAAACCTCTCGACGTCAAACCTCGGAGTCAGAGCCGCAAGTGTCTCGATATCGCACGCATTGCATGCCCCCGTATTGAAATGTATAATCCACGGAGATTTTCTGCGCGCCCATTTAATTATTTTTTCAAAAATCATATTGCTAATCCTTTTTAAATAATATTATCAGCGCCATAACGGCGGCAAGCAGGTATACCATCGCAAGCCATGTGACCCCCTGCGGAACCGTGGCTATGATGAGCACAACGACATGCATAATGGTGAAGAAAAACGCAAACGGGAAAAATTGTGTGTAATCTGGCTGCACCCTGTTTATCCGTATGTCTTCACCACAGGCGTAAGCCTTGGTCTTGCCCGGCGAATCAGTCCCTTTCGCCGATACAAGGCGGCTCAGTCCCGAAAAACCCAGCGAAACCAAAAGAAATATTGCAAAAACAATCGGCGGAGCCAGCAAAATCAATCCATCCATTCAATCGCCTAACCTTTCAGGTTGCTCAACTTGCGAGTGTCCAAAGTATTATTGTGTCTGTGTGCGCCGAGGACTATCCCCGCCGCCACGACTATGACAACGACCTCGATGATTATCAGCGTTATCGCAAATGCCTGCGCCAGCGGCATCTTCCCTGCGATATACCCGGCCGCGATCAGCAGAAGCGTCGCTGCCTTGGTCAGGACCTCAAGCGCAATCAGGATCCTCAGAAGATTTCTTGTCGCGACAAGACCATAAATCCCGGTTACCGTTATCAACACCAGAGCTATTATGAACATTGCAAAAATGAGGCTCATATTACACCATGCCCCCTATCGCCATCATTGTTGATCTCATCCCCGGCATTTCTCCTGAACAGCACGACGATGCCGAATACACCGGCCATTATGATGATGATCTGGCCGAGAACCTCGAGCTGCCTGTCATTCCATAACACTTCCCGCAGACCGGAACCTTGAGGCAGCAGTTCTGCGCCCGTCATTCCGACAGTATTTATGAGCGGCCACAAGAACCAGACAAGAGCCGCAAGGACTACAATCAATAAAACTGGCAGCAAGGTGAAGCGTCTCATCCTCTGTTTCCATTCGACAGCCTTCTCCTCAGCTGTATGGACCTTTGTCAGGCTTATCGCGCTGATGAACACGACCGTGATAAGACCGGCGCACACTGAAAGCTCGAATACCGCCGCGATCGGTGCATTCAAAAGGAACATCACGACCGTCAGCAGCGCGCTTAATACAGCAAGACCTATCGCAGACTTGAGCAGATCCCTGACGAGCATGCAGATGAACGCCGACAAGACCATCGATGCCAATATGATTGCCATTACTACAGCGTTTTGCATTGCCTTGCCTTTTTCCTCCTTCTATTACTTAAAACCTTTAATAACCTGTTTATATTACCCCTATGGACCTCGCATACAGGAGCACCACAGGGAAAAGCAAGCCCATCAGGAGCGTCACAGCCGAAAGTATCAACGATACGGCCCTGATGCCTCCCTTGCTTTCTGCTATGTCCTCGAAACCTTCCCTGAGTTTCCCGAAGAAAACTTTCCTCTGCAATATGAGGAAATACGCGAGGGTCAACAGGCTCGCAAGCAGCGCTATCACCGCGGATGCGTATGATGCGGCCTGCCATGCCGCCACTATTATCAGAAACTTGCTCCAGAACCCGGACAACGGCGGTATGCCTGCCGTCGATAGGAAGGCTACGACCGACGACCCGCCGGTCACCGGCATACGCGATGCCAGCCCGCCCAATTTACCTATATCACGCGTCCCGGTCTGTATCTCTATGGACGCAGAATTGACAAATAAAAGCGACTTGAAAGTCGCATGGTTGAAGAAATGCAGCAGCGCACCGGCAAAAGCAAGCGGAGTCGCTATCCCAGCGCCGAGTATGATATAGCCAACCTGGCTGATGCTGGAATACGCCAGCATCTTTTTGAAATCGGTCTGTCCAATGGCCGCGAGAGCGCCGACGACAATTGACAGTAATCCAAAGACTACAAGTATATTACCTATTTGATTGACATCCTTAAAAATGAAGTTATAAAGCCTCATGATGCTGTAAACGCCCGCGATCTTGGTGACTATGCCTGCAAGGTATATCGATACGGGAGCGGGAGCCGAGGAATATGCGCCTGGCACCCAGCCGTGGAACGGTACGACGCCGGCTTTGATGAGAAGCCCCGCTGTAAAGAGGATGAACGCCAGCATGTATTCGAACGGCAAGGCAGGATCGCCACCTGAGTTACCGGTATTCACGATCCCGGCTATCTTGTCAGTCACAGCCTGGAAGCTCGTATCGCCGGTCATCATAAATATCAGCGCAATAGCAAACAGCATCATTATTGTTGCAAGGGCTGACATCACGAGGTATTTGAAAGAACCTTCCAGAGAGTCCTTGCCCTTGCGAGCCGCAATCAGGACAAACGAAGCGACTGCGGTAATCTCAAGGAAGACATAGAGCGAAAACAAGTCGGTCACCATCACCACGCCGTTCATACCCATGAGCGAAACAAGCAGCAGATTGGTGAAGTTGAGCATGCCCTGACGGTCGGTCTGTCTGACCACCAGCAACGTGACCAGGGCGATGAGGCTTATGGTGAACAGCACAACAGCACTGAAGAAATCGATTCTCAGGACGGATACCATCCTGAACTGCGATAGGAAGCCGTCTGCGCCCAACCATGCCGCAGCCCCCGAAGTCAACGAGACGAGCATCTGGAACAGGACTACAGCGATACCGGCAGGCAGGCTGACCGTATTACCGGTCTTCTTATTGAAGATGTTCACCAGCACTATCACAACCAAAGGTATTATCAGTAATAAAACAGGCACTATCCGAACCTCCTGTATGAAACTTTTAAAACACGAACGCTATCAACGCAACCAGCGCCAGCCCGATCACCGACCACGAGACGTAGGCCGCGTGACTGCCGGTATTGGTCTTTCTGATCGTAAACGATACGCTGCTTGCGACTTTTACGGCCAAAACGTCATATACCCAATCAATGCCTCTGTCCACCCGCCAGAAAAGCCTTGCAGCGCCGCCGACGAGAAGCATCCCGATATTATACGGGTCAAAACGGTGCTTTTCGGCAAGGTCATATATCCCATGCAATCCGGGCGCATAATGGATATGGTCCGCGGCGCCCAGACCGCTCTTAGTCCTCTTCGAACCATACAGATGATTCAGCAGCGCCAGCAGCAGCACTCCCACCGATACCGCCACAAGCAGCCAGTTATGCGGCAGGCCTGCAAATCCTTCGCCTTCGAGCTTTGCTCCGAGCGCCGGCTGGATAAGCCCATTAATGGGCAGCGGATTGTACATGCCAAATATGATGCAACCAAGCGCTATCACCGCCATAGGCACAAGCATCGGCCACGGCGATTCAGTCGCGTTGGCGCATGCTTTGCCCGGCTTACCCAAAAATGCCGCATGTCCGAGCTTCAGGAATGAAGCAGCCGTAAAGAAGGCGCCGATAGCCGCGGCCGCATAAAATATCCAACCACTTTCAAGGGCGGCGTCGAACACCAATTCCTTTGAGAAGAACCCATTGAGCGGCGGCAGACCTGAAATCGCAGCGGCGGCTACGAGAAAGCTCGCGAACGTCACCGGCATCTTCCTGCCCAAACCGCCGAGTTGCCTCAGGTCGGTCGTCCCCGTCTGCCTCTCCACCGAGCCTCCGGTGAGGAACAGACAGCATTTGTACATGGCATTGTTTATCATATGGAAGAGGCCGCCCACTATCCCGACCGGCAACGCCGTGCCGATGCCGAGAATCATATAACCGACCTGGCTTATCGCATGATATGAGAGCAATCTTTTGAAATCCTTCTGAATCAGCGCCATCATGACCGCTAGTATGATCGTGACCGCGCCGATGGCCATGACGACAATGCTCATCGTGGTTCCCGGCTGCAGATCGAACAGCTCCAACGATATTCTCGCCAGCAGGTATATCCCGAGCAGTTTCTCGAGGGCTGCGGGCAGTATCGCCATGAATGGCAGCGGGGCGTCGAGCGACGCGTCGGGTATCCAGCTGTGGAACGGCATGGAACCGCCCTTTGAGATAGCCCCTATCATCATGAATGTGAATGCGAAAATCCCCCAGCCTTCCACCGGTATATGCATCTTGTCCATCGCAAGCGTGCCTGAAAGGCTGCCTGCCATCCCGATGCCGAGCATGAGGCACAGGTCTCCGACGCCGACGAGTATGACCGCCTTGACTGCCGTGGCGAACGCCTCGCGCCGCCCGGTCATGATCAGTGCGAACAACGTCACAAGAAGGCCTTCCCAGAAAAAGAGCATAACAACAAGGTTGGACGCCAGGACCGCCCCGGTGGCGAAGGCCACAGTGAGCAGCAGGTAAGCGTAAAACCTCTTTGCATTTGATTTATTCTTAAGGAATGATATGCAATACATCACGACAAGAAACGAAAGTGCGGATAACGAGATAAATATGAAGCTGCTGAGACTGTCCAGCCTTATCGAGAAATCGATCCCGAAGCCGCCCCACGGTATTGTATATACCAATTGCCTGCCGAATGTGATTATTGAGATGATGAAGCTGCAGGCGAGCGCCGCAAGGGCTATCCATCCATTGCCCCCGCCGCTGTTGCCTTTGGCTGCAACTGAAGCTCCTTCAGCCGATCCTGCACTTTTCGGCAGCAGCAATATGACTACAGCCACCAACGCCGGGATTGCTATAGCTAATATTAGTAATAAAACAGTATTTTCGAATAAGCCATTCATTTAAAAACCACCGCCATTTGCTGCACCACTGCCTGCACGAGTGCAGATGGGAAATTTATTAGAATGCCTCCGGCAAGCGACAATACTGCGAGTATTACGACGCTTGAAACCATCGAAGGCGATTTTTCAAAAGCCTCTATCTTCATCTCGCCAAGAAATACGTTCGTGAACACGCGGAAAAGGTAGATGACGGTCAGGATAGCGCCGAGCACGAATACGAACGCCACCCACGGCTGGCCTGAACCTACCGCGCCGCCAATCACCATATACTTGCTGAAGAATCCTCCGAACGGCGGGATGCCCATTACTGAAAACGCGCATGCAAGGAACGAGATCGCGGTCAGCGGCATCGTCTTCATGAGGCCACCCATTTTTGTGATGTCCTTGGTCTTCGAGTTCTGTTCCACGATCCCTGCGCAGAGGAACAGCCCGCCTTTTGCGACGCCGTGCATCAATATGTAAAGTAAACCGCCGGCCACGCCGAGGATACTGCCTGTCGAAAGCCCGAGCAGGATGAAACCTATCTGGCTTACAGTGGAATACGCTATGATCCGCTTGATATCCTTTTCTATAAGCGCGGTGCCGGCTGAAACCAAGGCGCTGACAGCTGCGATGACCGGTACGGCGGTATGCCATACCGAAGATATGTCAAAAGTCATAAGGAACAGCCTTGCAAATGCATACACGCCGATCTTGACAAGCACCGCGGCATGCAGCAGCGAGGTCACCGGAGACGGCGCCACGCCTGCGTCCGGAAGCCACGTATGTAGCGGTAGCGTCGCCGACTTTGATAGTATCCCGAACAGGATCAGCAGCACCGCCAAGTCGCTTATCGGCTTACCAGCCATCGCCGTGAGGTCGAATGTCCCATATTGCTGATATACGACGATAAAACCGAGCAGCATCACCAAGGCTCCGAATACTGTCACCAAAAAAGCCTTGTCGGCCTTCAGCACATAATCCTTTTCCCTGAAGAATCCTATGAGCCGCCAGCAGCATATCGCCGAGATTTCCCAGAATAGATACATGAACACAAGGTTGGACGAATATACGAGCCCCATCATGGAGCCGATGAACAACACCACCATCAGGTAGTATTCGTTCTGGTTCTTATAATGGCTCACATAGCCGAATGAGTAGAAGACGATCACCGCCCCGACCAAAGACGACACCATCGCCATGAACACCGCCAGGATGTCGCCGTTCAATACGAAATCCATGTTTAGCGGCAGCTGCACGCGCAACTGGATCGGATCGCCTGACATCGACGACGGTATGAGCGCAGCGGAAGCGGCAAACGAAGCGGCGACAAAGACAAGAGCTGAAATATTCCTTAATCTGGACGATAACAAAGACAACAGCGGAAGCAGAAAAGAACCGGCCGCAGGTACAAACACGGCTATAAGCAATAAAATTTCACCTGACATAGAAGTCTTGTCTCCCATGAAAACCGGATAACCGGTCATCAGCTCTAAAAATTGGCTCCTCGTGAGCCATGCTTATTGTATACAAAACAGTATTGCAAGTCAAGTATGTGTAATCCTTCATTTCTTTATATTTGCAGCATCGGCATACGGCGGCTGATCACTCAGAAATACCACATGATACGATTCTTTCAATGCCGTTCAGGTCTTTAATTATGAATATTGTTGAATAAAGTTTTGCAATTATCGGCTTGTCCAAAATCATTTGAGCCTGGCCATGCCCCACTTCGATAAACAGAGCGCCACCTTTATTCAAATACAGGAAAGCATTATCAATTATCTTATTGATGTACGCCAATCCGTCCGTTCCGCCATCAAGCGCCGTCAGCGGCTCGTAATCCCTGATCTCCCTCTGCAGTGCGCCGATTTGAGCGGTGGGAATGTACGGCGGATTTGATACTATGACATCGAACTTTTT
>CAYWGM010000057.1:0-10066 GCA_964457875.1 uncultured Eubacteriales bacterium
GGACAGGGCTAGATTTTATGCTTATATCAGCAGTTTTATGTGGTTTAGGGATGTCTGCGACATGATATCAACACGAGATTTCTCCCGTTTTCAAATTCCGGCAAAGGATAGGGACATTTCTCCCATAGGGTATTATTCCTTGTTGCCGAGGTAAGCCGATAAATTGAATTATGATATCCAAGCGAGATTCTGAATAGAATAATCTTACAGGAATATGTATTAGGAGATGGTCGTGTGAATTACACCTCTACTGATTTAAGCCGCCTCATAATCAAGAGAACGCTTTTTGAAGGATACAGCAAAAAACAGGTGGACAGCCTGCTTTTAAAAATCACCGAAGACTATACCGAGATAAATAACAGCATCCACGGGCTGAAATGTCAGATATCCACCCTAAATGAGACAGTACAGCATTACAAGGTGCTTGAAGAATCCCTGCAGCACTCCATTCTGGTTGCACAGCATACCGCCGAGCAAATCAAGGCGAACGCATGCGACAAGGCAAAAACTATTGTAGATGAAGCAGAGATAAAAGCACGGAGAATTATTGATGAAGCTTCTAATGAAGCTCATAAAATTCAGACAAAATATGAACAGCTCAGAATTGAAGTATATAGCTTCAAAACAAGATCGGAAGCACTGCTTCAAGCCCAAATGGATGTCCTCAAGCAGTTGTTTGCCGAACAAACAAACATCTCCCCGGAATGACAGGGGACGGATTCGTTGATATGTTCCTCTTATAGTAGGCAGTTGATATCACAACTGTTTATTGCAAGCAGGAGCATTATTTTTTTTGCATGTTGACATAATATTCGTATTCTCTCCGGATTCCTTCTCTTATCTCCACTTTCGGCCTCCAACCTGTTGCCGAAATTTTGGAATTATCCAAAACCCGCCGAGGAGTTCCGTCGGGTTTTACGGCATCAAATACAATTTCTCCCTGAAAGCCTGTAACATCCCGAATAATCCCTGCCAGTTCCCTTATACAGATCTCCTTTCCGGATCCGATATTTACAAGATCGCCCCCATCATAGTATTGCATCAGATAGAGGCATGCTTCGGCCATGTCATCCACATATAGAAATTCCCGTAAAGGCATACCTGTGCCCCACAACTCAACAAATGGCCGGTTCTCGGTTTTTGCTTTGTGAAATTTTATCAACATGGATGGGATTACATGAGAGTTGTAAGCATCAAACCTGTCATTGATGCCGTATAGGCTGGCGGGCATAACTGAAATATAGTGAATTCCATATTGCTTGTTGTAGGCCTGGCACATTTTGACCCCCGATATTTTGGCTAAGGCGTAAGCTTCATTGGTGGGTTCCAGTGAACCGGTAAGCAGGAATTCTTCTTTTATCGGTTGGGGGCACAGTTTCGGATAAATGCATGAGCTTCCAAGAAACATCAGCTTTTTCACTTCATTCTGAAAAGCGCTGCGGATCACATTGCATTCGATCAGCATATTCTCCATGATGAAATCTGCGGGGTACGTATCGTTCGCATATATTCCCCCTACTTTTGCGGCAGCCAGAAACACATATTCCGGTTTTTCCTCTTTAAAAAACTCTCCGGTTTCTGTCTGGCTTGTCAAATCCAATTCCTGATGTGTCCTCTGTAGAATATTCTCATATTCATTTTGCTGAAGGCTTCTGACAATGGCCGAACCAACCATTCCGGTATGTCCCGCCACAAATATCCTGCTTTTTTTTTCCATATAAATCTCTCCTTAAACCGTTTTTAATACCTTTTTTATTTTACTGATTATGTTGTTCTTGAGTTTGCGCGATTTTTTATATGCAAGCCTGCTATCCCTGTCATAGGCTTCAAAATAGATTTTGATTTTGGGTTCGGTGCCTGATGGCCTAATGCAAAACCATGATCCGTCAGATACTTCATAATATATTACATCTGACTTTGGAAGCTTCAAGGCGTCTCTCCCCTCGGTTTTCAAATCATACCTTTGCCGTTCCAGATAGTCCCTGACCGCCGTAATTTCGATATTGCTGAATATTTTACATACATTACTCCTGATATATGACATTCCGTGTTTTATCTTGTCAGTTCCTTCTTTCCCTCTGAGGGTATAGGAAACCATGCCTCCAAAAAAGAAACCGTATTTCTCATACAATTCCTGCAAAGCGTCATATAGCGTCTTTCCCTTCTGCATGCAATAAGCGGCCATCTCTGCAATCAACATGGGCGTAAGAATCCCGTCCTTATCTCGCACATAGGTGCCGGTCAGGTATCCGCAACTGTCTTCAATACCTAAAACAAACTTTTTATCTCCGAATTCATCCATTTCTCTAATTATTTCGCCTATATACTTAAAGCCGGTCAAAACATCGATTAATTCAACTTTATAATAATTCGCAATGACTCTTGCCATTTCGGTTGTCACTATTGTTTTGACGATAAATGCATTTTGCGGCAATTGGAAGTCTTTTTGCCGCATGGAAAGGATATATTCCATCAGGAGAACCCCCATTTGGTTTCCGGACAGCAATAAATAATGGTCTTTGGACTTCTTTACCATCACTCCCGCTCTATCACAGTCAGGATCGGTAGCGATGATCAAATCAGCGCCTTCTTTTTTCGCCAGTTTGATTGCGTGTTTGTACACTCTGAATTCCTCCGGGTTCGGTGCAGGTTTTGCATTTGTAAATTCAGCATCCGGATGCTCTTGATTTTTAACCACCAGTACATTTTTAAATCCTGTTTCATTTAGTATTCTTCTCACTAGTTTGCATCCTGTGCCGTGTAAAGGAGTGTAGACTATTTTTAATGAAGTGGCTGCGTCTTTGATTGTATTACGGTTGATGGATAACGCTCTCACCTTTGATATATATGCATCATCGATTTCCTCGCCGATCATTTTCATCAAACCCAGACCCGTAGCAGTATCTATTTCCATCAGGTTAATCCTGGTTATATCGGTGATATTATTAATCTCTTCCAATACTTGAGTTGTAATATCAGGTATCAGTTGAGCCCCGTCTTCTCCATAAACCTTATAGCCGTTGTATTCCTTTGGATTATGGCTGGCGGTTATCACAACTCCTGTAATGGCACCCAGATGCCGTACTGCAAAGGATAGTACCGGGGTGGGCTTAAGCTCGTCGAAAAGATAGGCTTTTATTCCATTACCGGCAAATACTTTTGCCGCCTCAAACGCAAATTCCATAGATTTAAACCGGGAATCATAAGCAATGACCAAACCTCGCATTTTTGCCTCATCCCCCTGTTTCATCAAGTAATTTGCCAATCCCTGCGATGCTTTCCTCACCGTATATATATTGATCCTGTTAGTGCCGGCGCCTATTAGCCCCCTTAAACCACCTGTTCCAAAGTCAAGATCCTTGAAAAATCTGTCTTCAATTTCTTCAGGTTTATTTTTGATTTTCATAAGTTCTGCCTTTGTCTCTTCGTTGAAATATTCATTTCTCATCCAATATAAATATGTTTCGTAACTATTCATATGAATTCCTCCGTACCTCTCGATTCCTGTTTATTCTATATCGCAATCAACCATCATTTTCACCAGCTCCTCAAAGGAAACCCTGGGCTTCCAACCCAGCTTTTCTTTCGCTTTTGAAGCGTTTCCAAGCAGCATGTCAACTTCGCAAGGCCTGAAGTATTTGCTGTTCACGCATACAAGTTCTTTTCCGGTTGCAATTCCGATACCTTTTTCATCCAGCGCTTCGCCTATCCAAGTCAAAGGCATTCCCGCGTATTTGAACGCCAGGTCGCAAAACTCTCTCACTGTGTGGGTATCTCCGGTAGCAATTACATAATCATCTGGCTCATCCTGTTGGAGCATAAGCCACATGGCCTCCACATAATCTCCTGCAAAGCCCCAGTCTCTTTGAGCGTCCAAGTTCCCTAGGATCAGTTTCTCCTGCTTCCCTTTTAATATATTTACTATCCCGGTCGTTATTTTCCTTGTCACAAAATTTTTATCTCTTCTGGGAGACTCATGGTTGAACAGGATACCATTATTGGCATGCAGACCGTATGCCTCCCTATAGTTGACGGTGATCCAGTATGCGTATAGTTTGGCTGCCGCATAAGGGCTCCTTGGATAGAAAGGAGTTTTTTCACTTTGGGGTATTTCTTGAACCTTACCAAAAAGCTCACTGGAAGATGCCTGATAAAACCTGATTTTGGGGTTTACATCCCTTATGCTTTCAAGTATACGTAAAGTACCTAAAGCATTTACATCAGAAGTGAAGTCAGGTATATCGAAGGAAACCTTGACATGGCTCTGAGCACCAAGGTTATAGACCTCATCAGGCTCTATCTTGTAAACCAGTTTACTTAAACTCAATGCATCTGATAAATCTCCGTAATGCAAGAAGAATTTTTGCTCGTCACTGAATTTACCTTCGCTTAGATGATCGATTCTCTTAGTATTCAGTGTGCTACTCCTGCGGATGATACCATGGACTTCATACCCTTTACCAAGCAAAAACTCCGAAAGATATGATCCATCCTGCCCTGTGATACCTGTAATTAATGCTTTTTTCACAAGTAACCTCTCCGATCATACTGCGCCTAATGACATAATATGTTGATAAGTTTAATCACGTGAATCAAATAACTCATATATTATTGAAACACATTATAACAACTCTACATAATATGCAGCAGCATGATTTGTTAAATATAGAAAATCGATTTATGATATACCCTTTATACCCTTTAAAATTCATACCTGCATACAAAGATTATGTTTGGGGGGGCAGAAATCTGGAAAGACTCGGTAAATCCCTGCCTGAAGGGAGAATCGCAGAATCGTGGGAGGTATCTGTTCATCCGGACGGCATTAGTACAATTGCTAACGGCATATTCCGGGGATTTAGCCTTAAGGAATTGATTGACGTATATTCGCAATATATAATCGGCTCGGATATATATAAATATCATAAAAACGACCTGCCATTATTGTTTAAATTGATTGACGCGAATGACAGACTTTCGGTGCAGGTCCACCCGGATGACGATCATGCACAAGTCTTTGAAATGGAAGTATTCGGAAAGCATGAGGCCTGGTATATAATTAATGCAAAGCCTGACGCCAAAATCGTATATGGTCTGGTAAAGGGTACTGATAAGGAGAGTTTTTCCAAAGCTGTTAATGAAAACAGAATTGACCAATTGCTTAATTATATCGATGTATTCCCCGGGGATGTAATCGACGTATATCCCGGTGTGGTCCACGCTATATGTGAAGGCATTATTCTGGCAGAAATTCAGCAGAATTCCAATATAACATACAGGATATATGATTATAATCGATTGGATGGAAAAGGCAACAAGAGGGAGACCCATATTGCAAAAGCGCTTGAGGTCATAGATTTCGGTACAGGCTATGAAAATGCTAAAGCAACCGGAATTGATGTGCGAATAGGTACAAATTCTACAAAGACTTATAAGCTTTCCAACAAGCATTTTACCCTGGAGGTATTGGATATAAAAGGAAGTTCTGAAGAAAATACAGGAGGTAACAAATTCCATATTTATTTTGTTGTTGATGGTGAAGCGCAAATAAAATATCATAAAGGCAAAACTGAAATAAAAAAAGGCGAAACGGTGCTTATCCCCGCATCTTTGGGAGGCTATTCAATTCGGGGGATTTTTAAAGCTCTGAAAGTATATGTGCCCGATTTGCAACAGGACATCATATTACCCTTAATTAAAGCGGGACACTCTATTGATGAAATCAATAATAACGTATGCAGATACTATACCTGATGTCAAACTCACTCTCTATCAAGCGAGAGCGTTAGTGGCCTCATCTGCTTTTAGCAGATGTTAATCGAACATCTTTAATGAGATAGGCAGGATGGCGGACGTCAGGGCTGCCAGTATTGCCCAGAAGGCACTTCATCGCAGCTATTCACTCCCTTCGGATTTGATTATGGGTGAGCTTTCTTTAATCGTGCCGAAGTGGATCATTCTGGTGTTGACTTCCCATGTTATCTTCGCATCTTCATAATGGTTGTTCCAGTTGTAATCTTCCCACTCGGTAATAGTGTTGAAGTTTCTGACGAAAGTATGCCCGAACTGCATGACATCGCAATTAAGGTCTTGAGTTTTTCTGACTACGCGCGCGATGCCCTTTTCAATGTGATCATTGAATGCTTTATTTATTATTTCGGTCATTTCGGGTTTTTTGTAGCCGATCCTGCTCTGGATGGCAAGTACGTCGCCTTCAAGGTCGAGTTGAATATGAATATTGGGTCTGTTATTTTTTAAATGCGTAGAAATAATGGGATGTTTATAATATTTAATCTTTATCGGAACTACAAGATCCGGACGCAACGGGTCGGGTATCGTGAAGATTCCCTCAGCAATATCTCCCTTTACCAGTTCGACTATGCGCGCCTCGAATCCGGTAAGCTTCCCAACCATTTTATCGCCGTCGAATATTGCAAAACCGAGCAATTCGATGCTTCCTCCCCCTACCCGCGGCACTTCACCGGCATAATAATCTGCGGCGTTGATAAATTTCTGATCCCGCTCTTGCCCAGTCTGGATATAATTCGCGCCGCTATTGACAGCACCCATAATTGCAACCGGCTGGTGATATGTTGATTTAATGCAATCATATAGGTCAAGTAGTCTCAGGTCTGCAATATAACCCGCGTCCGAAGACTGCTTTATCAGTTCGTCAATATACCTGGCTATGCTCTCTCCCTGGGGATTTATCGACCTAACAAATTCTTCGGCCGTGCCTGTGGAAATCACCACGTTTGTGCTGAATCTGACCTGCCGGTTACGTACCAGGGGCGCGATGATCTCGCCCATCAGGCCGCTGCGCGCGACATCTTCTGAAAAAACGAAAAGCAGCGTATGTTCAAAGCTGATTTTTTTCGGAGTGTTGGTTGGCGCAATCTCAACGGCTGAAAATAGCGATGGCGCATCAAGCGAAAGCTCTGTGAATTCAACGCCTTCACCGGAGGAATCCTGGCCGGAACCCGATTTACTTTTATCCCCCTTTGCTTTCGGAATAATAAATGTGATCCTCCATTTGTCGGAAACGCCGATATCTACGCCTATAAAAGTGACAAAAGATTTTTGGGTCACTTCGTTGATATTGCATGCGGCGGAAGATGCAATAAGCATGATAATTAAAATTACCGTAAGTATTTTAAGTGCCTGTATCCCTTGACGCAAGGCTATTTCTCCTTATTTTTGTGATAATAAGAACGACTGCAGGCAAAACAAATATTATAATGAACATATAGATATTATATTGTCTTAAAAAATCAATCACGATCATGATATTATTGAGGGCTAAACCAAGGGTAAATAGAATTATGGCAACCGGAAAAACTATCGGTCTTTTATCTTTTATGCTGAAAATATGACAATAGAGGGACAGAACTGCGTTAAAAATGAACGCGTATGAAATAACGGCGCTGATTGTCCAGAAAATCAGGAAGAATGATTCAACCCGTTGAAAGAACAAACCGAATTTTATATTGGATATCATAATAAATAAAGGATTGACCAGCTCACTTTTTAGAAAATATGTGAAAGTAAGCTGGGTGCATAGGGAGACAACCGATATCACTGCCGCGGAGATTGCCAGGCTTGTCCAGACAGTCCGTTTTATCTGCCGGTAGTTATTGAAAAGGTTAATATAAACGGGTACCGCCATAATCTCAATGAAATGATTGCCGTTCATGGCGCCTAATTTCAAGGTGTTGCCAATGCCGTACCCGAATAATGGAAACAATCGGTACGCGTCGTAATGCTGCCACGCGGATAACAGCACGAACAGCAATCCCCCCGCGATTGCGAAAGCGGCTATTTTGGAGAACCTCGCGAGTCCTTCCAAACCGATGAAGGATAAGGCTATTACCGTGGCGAATAGAAAGAATTCCATTATATCGACGTGGATATTGTCAAATACGTAGATATGTATTACTTCGATAAACTCCTCGATACCAAGAAGCAATATAATAAAATATACTGCGCAGGTCAGGAGCGTAAACGTTTTCCCGATAACCTTCCCGAGTGCCGTATCATATATTTCCATCAGGCTTTTTTGGGCTCGTGTCTTTTTAATCAAAAATAATGCGGAGATTAATCCAAGGGCGGCCACTGACGCGGACACGAGCGTCATGTACCAGTATGCGGTGCCGGCTAGTTTTGCCGCTACGGGTATGATATAAAACAGTTTTGCTATGATTGTAACGGAAACAAGACAGACCATCTCCTGAGTTCCGATTTTCATTCTATTCATTTTTTCTTGTCCTTGCAGTACGTTTATTGGGATTCAGGAAGTCTTCTCTATGATTTGCGGACTTTGCCGGCTTTCGCAATATTAGATCCGCGTTGGACATGGTTTTAGGGGCGAATGGCGCAAAATACGGCACCCCGAACGACTTCATGCCGCATACGAGTATCCCTGTGACGCATATGGACAGGGAAAATCCGAGGAAGCCGAGTATTGCCCCGAATATCGTAATAAAAAACTTCATGATCCGCAAACTGAGCGCGAGCTGATAGTTCGGAATGGCATAGCTTCCGAGTCCCGTTGTGGCGACTATTATTATGAGGATTGGGCTGACAAGGTTTGCCACGACCGCGGCCTGTCCGAGTATCAACGCTCCGATTATGCCGAGCGTCTGTCCCATTACGCCCGGAATACGTATGCCGCCTTCTCGGATAAGTTCGAAAGACAGCTCCATGAGCAGCCATTCGACAAACGACGGAAACGGGACGTTCTGCTTGCTGTCGATTATACTTACCAGCAGCGGGGTAGGTATCATTTCGTGGTGGTGCAGTATCAGCGCCAGATACGCGCCGGGAAGAAACAAGGTGGCAAAAATGCCCAGCGCCCGTATCAACCTGATAAATAGGCCGTAATACCAGCGTATCGCGGAATCTTCGGCGGTATGAAACAGATGGTAGAAAGTGACAGGCACGATGCTTGCGAAAGGAGCGCCGTCAGTCAGGACGGCGACCTGCCCCGCCATCAGCATCGAGATGGTGCGATCGGCGCGTTCGGTGCTCATCACCTGCGGCAGCAGCATGCCGGGCCGGTCTTCGATATATTGCGACAGCATACAGCTGTCTGCGATAAAATCCGCGTCAATCTTGCTTATACGGCGTTTTACCTCGAGGATGACTTCCTTATTCGCGATTCCTTTAATATATATAACAGCGCAGTAAAGCTTGTTGATTCTCCCGACCGGAATAAAATCCGTAACAAGATTTTCGTTGCGTATCATTTTCCTTATCAGCGAGATATTTGTCCTGAGATCTTCATTGAAGCCTTCCTGTGCTCCTTGTATAACGGCTTCGGTCAGTGGTTTTTCGAGAGGCCTTTTTTCATATTTCCGGGATTCGATCAGCAGCGCTTCCCCGCATCCTTCTATGAATACGGCGACGTAACCGTTGAGGATGTATTCATGTATGGTTTTGTAATCGGAGCTATTAATAACATTATTTACGGTGATTATATTCCCGATGATATATCCGGCCAGGTCGGCTCCTCCTCCAGATTCATCATAACCGGTAAACAATTCATGATCCATAAGCTGAGGAAGTATGAACTGGTTGATAATATTTTTGTCGACTATTCCTTCGATATACGCCATCCTGGCCTTTACCTTCCTGCCGAGATTGAAACCGCGCATATAGAAGCTTTTATTTTCGGGAAACGAGTATCTGCGTTTTAAATGTTCGTCAATTTCCTCTAAGCTTGCGGATACCTTTGCCGTATCTTCGTCGAGCGGCGATTTGCCGCCTTTCTTCGAAGCCTTGTCATCGCTGTCTTCAAGAAGCTCGAAATTCGCGTTCGACGCGGCGTTGTCCTTATATTTAAGAATACTGAAGATGCTTTTTCCGGCACTTTTCATTACGATTAGTATTTCATATGAATAGAAATTTATTTATTGCGAA
Source organism: uncultured Eubacteriales bacterium (assembly GCA_964457875.1). Taxonomy (GTDB): domain Bacteria; phylum Bacillota; class Clostridia; order Acetivibrionales; family CAYWGM01; genus CAYWGM01. Next base: position 9,919 of record CAYWGM010000057.1, read on the forward strand.
GGCGTTCGGAAGTCAGCCGGTAACATGCCGCTCGCGCCAAAACTAAAGCTGTAATGCGTTGGTAGATATTACAGGTCTTTTATATAAAAACGCCTTCTCTTGTGCATCCTGTGTTCAAAGTGCTTCCAAAACGCCTGGATCTTGAGAT
>CAYWGM010000058.1:0-9880 GCA_964457875.1 uncultured Eubacteriales bacterium
ATTGTACACGTGATTTATTGTTGCAGGCATCCTGTTCCCATTCATAGATAGATCAGTATGTATAAAAATAAGATTGCCATTCGTATCATTGATATAACCGGTGCCTGCCCGTCCTGTTTCCTGTGAATGATATGTCCAATAATCCTCAAGCCCGGCGCTGCTTATATAAGATATTGTTGCCCGTGGGCCATAACTACCGCTACAGTACTCATAAGAATAAAAAGTGCAGTACCCATTTTGAGTTGTTCCACAAAGCATTAATCCATAATTATTTCCTGTTTTGTACCAATCTTTTGTAATGCCAGTTATATCCCATTCATGAAGCTGGGGATAACTTGGGTCACTATATTGGTATATTCTTTCATAATCCTCAATTGTTGGACTAGATTCCGGTTGATTATTCCATGTCAGTGAAGTATAATTCCAACCTCCTAATACTTTTTGTACTTTAACCAAATCCTCATTAAAACATTGCGGGAGATATAGATACATATATGCATTAGTAATGAAGTCTGAAGCCTGCAAGGAAGGTAAATCAAACATTATATAAATTCGTTCTTTATAATATGAGTATTTATTTCCTACACCTAGGTAAGGATATCCATAAAGCGGTGTATCAGGATAATTCTCACTAACATGAGTATCCTTTGTGCTATTTACAGTAATAACAGGATCAATAATAACAGGATATACCCTATCGGGGCTTTCTATCCATGGCCTATCTGGAATTAAAGATAATATATAACCTGAATCCGATTTTTCAAGGGAAACCTTTATATCATTGCTTCTTGTGCCGGAATCATCATACATAAAAGGGGGAGGTATTCTAAATACCTCGTCTCCATTATCTGAAATATCCGCAAATATAATCGAGCCATCATCCAGCAATTGTGCATTCAGGTTATGGGTATCGATCTTGAATATAAAAGTACTGTTATCTGTTTTTTGCTTTAAAATTATATACTCTTTTAACGATTCAGACTCTATTGTATATTTAAGATCAACATTATTGAATATATCGGTATATTCTACGCTTGATGATAGATTATGTAATATCTTCTTTTCGTCATTCTGTGATAGACCTTCGGATGGGGTAAGGCTATTTATTTCGACAGGTATTGCTGATGTTTTCTTTGGAAATTCCGATGCTTGATTTAGGGACCATGAGAGTTTAAACTCATCTTTTGTTATATTAACCAGCTTGTTAGCCTTAGCATCTTTCGCAATATTAACCTTGAAACTGTTACTTTTATTTTCAAACACATTATTGTTACTACTGTCTTTTTTCTCTATAAGGGTATTGTCAATGTCTTTCCATTGCCCATCTTCCTTATAATGGACGGCAATAGGATAAATATCTGCTTCGAATGTCATGTCCTCTTTAAGGAAGTGCTTGATGTTCTTTTCTCGCTTTTCAACGACTTCCCCTATTATTTTTACATCAACAGGCTTCTGCCCTATTTGTGTGACAAGAGGTGTTTTTATGCTTTCATCTTGGGCAATTAACTCCTGGGCAAAGACGTTCAAAGGTAGCATGGTAAAAAGCATTGTGAAAATTAATATTACAGAAATGGTCTTGAAAGTGTGCTTCATAATACCCTCCCTCAAAATCCAGTTATTATTTATATAACATAAAGCAATAATATAATTTGTCGAATTATGTCGATAAATACAAAGTATGTTTGATCCGTTGATTAATGTCCTATTGTATTTGATAAACACTGTTGCTGATATTCTCAATGAAAATTAATACCTTAAATTTTCTTCAAATCTATAGACAGGATGATATAGATTTGTAAAAATACTATAAACAGTGAGTATGTATGAGGGCAATAGGCACCATCAATTATGAAATCGTATGCATCATCGGAAAGCGGATACCCAGGGCGTACCTGCAGGACGGAAAGCTTTCGGGCGTAACGAATTATCTTATTTAATATAATTTATTTTTAACATAATTTTAATTTGACCTGTGAATGGATTGGGTAATATAATGATATATATACTATTCCGTCTTTGACAGTTTGAGAATTAAAAAAGCTTGGTGGCCTTTGGAAATAAAGGGTTACAAGCTTTTACTGTCCGGTTGAAAAGTGCGTAATGTTTTTATGATTTCGTAATTCTAAAAGTTTTTTTCATCTGGCTGGTCTTGACGATCTGATAATCGGTACGGAAGCCGAAAGCCATATGCAAATCATCTGTAAAATCGGTTCTGGTATAAGCTGGTGTATAGCCTTCGCCTTTTTCCTCCAAAAAGTTCATTTCCCTTAGTCCGCTTATGATCTCCTGACAGGTGTATTTACTGTTCAGTTTCTTTTCAAGAAGTCTGTATATGACCAGGGAAGTGAAGCATGTCATAAAATGAGCCGTTATCCTGTCATCGCGACTCAGGTATACAGGCCTGGCCTTGAATTCACTTTTCATGATATGAAAACACTCTTCAATCTCCCAACGCCGTCTGTTCACCTTAATGATGGCAGTGGCGTCGTCTTCAAGATTCGTGCATACGGCATAGAAACCGTCGAATGCTTCTTCTTTTGAAATGAGCTCAGTGTTGATGCTGTAAGTTTCATGTTCGGCAACTTCTCCGTCAGCGGTACAGTTGGTTCTATTGATGAACCGTTTGTAGTCATTTTGGCTGCTTTTTTTTAGCTTTCCAGGGTTGGAATCAATCACTTTCTGAGCCCGTTCTATCTGGCTGTCCCTAATTGTTCTTTGATAATCCCGGTATTTGATAGAGTAGGTCACAACGATTCTTTGTTCCAATCCGGTCTCCTTTATCCAGCGCTCCTTATGAAACACTTTGTCCTTGTCTTTCTTTTCATCCAGCTCGGTGATGTCATATGTTTTGCCGTCATTATCAAGAGACCAGCCCTTCGGGTCGAGAGCCCATTCCATCAGGTGCGCTTTCAGCTTTTTGACAGATTGTGTAGTAATAAATGCCCTTTCACCCCTGTTGTTGAATTTTCGGTTGCTGTCGGACGCCAGACCTGCGTCAGTGCACACGACAAACCTTGAAAGGTCGAAGTCGGACAGGATCTTTTGCTCTAATGGTTTTAACGTCAGCTGCTCGTTAGTGTTCCCTTTGTTGATGCTGAAAGCGAGAGGGATACCATCACCGTCCATAAACAGACCCATCTGTACAATGGGATTTGGTTTGTGTTCTTTTGAAGGGCCGTATTGCTTAAGCCCATCTTCCTGCTCAATTTCAAAAAAGTAATTGGTACAGTCGTAATACAGAACACCTGTGTTTCTTTTGGAAACCTTCAGACTATTACTATATAGGGAAGACTGTATAGAATCGGTCTCCTTGGCAATAACCTCAAGCGCCCTGTATATATGCTGGAGTTCAAAATCGGGCTGCTCGAAAAATTTTTTGGAAAGTTCGAAGGTCGCAAGTTTTGAAGAAGGATAGATAATTCTTGAGTAGAGCAGTCGGGAAAGTATTGAATCGAGGTTATAAGTGTATTTGTATTTCTGAGATATTTCCTTGCAAAGCTTGTCGAGCTTAAGTTCATAGTATATCTTTTGGAGGAAAAGGTATCCTCCGTTGAAGGAGCGCTGCTCTCCCTTGGGAATTACCTTGGTCGGGGAACGCTTGAGGATTACTTCCTGTTTTTCCTCTTTTTCTTTTTTATTAAGCTCCTCGATATATTTGTTTGCCCATTCGATGGGGTTCTGCCCATTTAGTTTGTTTTGGAGTTCGGCATAAGTCCCCAGCTTTTCAACCGTTTTGGTATACTGTTTACCGTTTTTGTAGATAGTTTTGATCACATAAAGGGATGCGGCATTCTTTGATTTAGATACACATAATCTCATTTGTAAACACCTCCATACCCCTATATTATAACACATAACGTAAAATTACGCAATAGCAATCTAATAATATTTGACATTTTTGCAACAAAAAAAACCCTGTTTCCAAGGCTTCTAAGGAATTCACTATTTATTCAACTGTCAAAGAACCGGAATTCACTATTTATTCAACTGTCAAAGAACCGTACCTGCAGGACGGGAAGCTTTCAGGCGTATTGAATTATCTTATTTAATAAGAATTTATTTTTAACATAATTTTAATTTGACCTGTGAATGGATTGGGTAATATAATGATATATATACTATATTATGATAGCGCTCAGATAAGAATTTAGCTGTCCGGTGGATCTGTACACGGGGCGTTTTGTGAGATATATAAAATACCGAAATTATACGGTATTAACTGATTTACTTTATTTTGTATTTTTTTGAGGATTCCGTTGTAAAACGGAGGGGGGGACAGTTTGGCGGATTTTAAAAGGGTTTTGATATCTGTGCCTGACAATCTTCTTAAGGAAGTTGATTCGATAGTGTCCCTTGAGAAGAAGAACAGGAGCGAATTCGTCAGAGATGCGATGATGCTTTACCTCCGCGAGAGGAGGAGACTGGAGCTCATCGGCCATATGAAGCACGGCTACAGGGAAATGGCGGGAATAAATATGGCGATAACAGAGATGTATCTCAATGCAGACAACGAACAGCAGAAGAAGTATGAAGAGCGCCTCGGGGAGTTGGGAAGGAATTGGTAATAAAACGCGGCGATATATATTACGCCGATTTGAGCCCTGTTGTCGGATCGGAGCAGGGTGGGGTAAGACCGGTGCTCATCGTGCAGAACGATATCGGGAACAAGTATAGCCCAACGGTGATAGCGGCAGCCATCACCTCGCAGATAAATAAGGCCAAACTGCCCACGCATATTGAGATAAACGGCCAGGATTACGGGCTTGTTAAAGACTCGGTCATTTTGCTGGAGCAGATCAGGACCATAGATAAAAAGAGGCTGAAAGAAAAAATAGGCTTTCTCAGCGATAGTCTGATGATGAAGGTTAACGACGCGCTAAGCATAAGCTTCGGATTGACGGAGTTTTAAATACATAGCGGGTAATCGGATAAAAATGCAAGGGGGTACAAAAGATGATTCTGAATAAGAAGAAGATCATTATTATTCTGTGTGTTTTCGTCGTTTACAGCCTTACTCTTTTCAGAGTTGCCCAGGCCGTCGATTCCGCGCCTGCCGCGGAACCGGGGAGCGATGGGGATCCTATCGTAACCAAGAGTTATGTGGATCAGGAGATCGTCAAGCCTGTGACCATGATAGATACTCTGACTGCCGAACTGGAGAAAAGAACTGCGCAAATTACTGCTCTTGAGCAAAAGACCACCGAGTTGGAAAAGGGTTTGAATGATGCCCAGGGAACACAAGGCGGCGGATCTCTTTTTAAAGTTGTCGAGTTAAAATCCGGAAAAAAGATATTCATCGGAGCAAGCGCAGAGATAATATTGCGTTCAGGCACTGCTACGGTAATTGCGGGCAAATACGGCGGGCTGTCGGATCTCACTTCGGGCGGCAAGGATCTTGTTACCGGACAGGCGGCTCCGTTGAACCATCTGTTGCTGGCGTCACGCGACGATGGCCGCGGATTCAGGATAACCAGCGCCAATGCGTTCCTGCTTGTCAAAGGGGCATACGCCATACAATGATCTACGGCCATTCAGTATACGAGTGTCATGATTTCCGTGATATGCGCCTGGCAGCTGTTTTCAGGATAAAAACGGGCAGATTGCCCATCCTTCTATAGCGCCGCGGCTCTTTGATCAGCCTGTACGCCCATTCCAGGCCGTTTCTCCTTAGAAACTCAGGCGCAAGCGCGGTTTTTCCGGAGAATACGTCGAGGCTGCCGCCTATGCCTATGCATATCTTCACATTCAGACGGTCTTTGTTTTTATCTATCCATTTTTCCTGCTTTGGGGCCCCAAGGCCGACAAGCAGCACATCAGCGCGTGATCGGTTGATTTCATCGATTATTGTGTCTTCCTCATCTGGGGCAAAATAGCCATGGTGGCACCCTGCGACAACGACACCGGGATAAGCCGATATGATTTTTTGCGCGGCTTCACCGGCAATACCCGGCCTGCCTCCGAGGAAATAGTATGAGCAATCAAGACGTCCTGCAGTTACAGCCGCGAAGCTTTCCCTTACAAGGTCGATGCCTGAAACCTTTTCTTGAAGAGGCGTTCCCATTATCCTTGAACCCAGGACCACGCCGGCCCCGTCCGGTACGAGCATATCAGCGTCCCTGAGCACGCGCATCAGCCCGGAGTCTCTTGTCGCAGCCGCGATGATCTCCGAATTCGGCGTATATATCGTATGAATATTATTTTCGCCCAGAAAGCGCCTGAATATCTTTAATGCGTCCTGCATAGTGACGTTATCAATCGGGACGCCCAATATATCGACAGTCTGACGCATCATCCGCCTCCTGCAGCCGGTTTTTCCATGAGCATGGCAGCAATAGCGGCGTTCTCGGCGGCCTTTTTCTTAAAAACGGGTATTATTTCCGATAACTCGGATTTTATTTTTTTCCGGTCCTGCCAGACGCTGTCAATGAGCCCTATGAATCTATTCCTGTCCAGACAACCCATATCCCCGACCGAGCACCTTCCCTGCCCGATATGGTCGAGGAATGCCTGCACCTTGGGCTGGTACGGGATCCCTATCACCGGTACGCTCAGGCTTGCGGCGAAAACCAGCGAATGCAGCCTCATTCCTATAAGCATGTCCATGCGTTCAATCAGGCTCAGCATTTCTGCTACTCCAAGTTTTTCGGTGATGACATGGGCTTTTTGCCTCATCTTGCCGGTCACGGCTTCGATTGCCGCATAATCATCGGGATATTGCATAGCGAGAAAAACAGGCGCCGCTCCGAGCTCTTCGGCGATATGATCGGCGGCCGACGCAATTATTTCTGTATAAGTGTCCATACCCTGCCATTTTCTCACCGAGATGCCGACCAGGGGCTTGTCGGCAGCGACCGATCTTGCTTTGAGTATCCTTACGGCTTCATGGTCGTGCGCCGGCGCAGGGGCGTCGAGCGAAAGGGCGGCATCGGCGGTTATTATTGTCTGCGGCTTTGTGATGCCGAGTTTTTCGAGTTCCACCAAAGACGACTGCTCTCTCAGGGTTATCATATCGATCTGGTTGATGATCCTATGTGTCAATCTTCTGTTCATGTGCCTGCTCATTGGCTCAAAGCCGTTGGCGTAGAGCATGACTTTGAGCCCCATCTTCTTGGCGATCCATATTATGCTGAGATAATAGATTAGGGATCTTGTGCTGGTGCTGTCCTGTATCAGCGTACCGCCGCCATAAACAAGCAGCCTGGATTTGCGCATCGCCATAAGGATTCTCGGCAGGTTGTACCGGCCGGCTGAATTGATGTTCAGATACAGCTCGGCTTCGGCAGGATTTCTTGAGAGGATCAGCATTTTTGTATTGCTCCTGCTTTTGCGGATATCTTTGATGATCGACTGCAGCATGGCGTCGTCGCCGATATTGCTGAAGCCGTAATATCCCGAAATAATGGCGTCGTAATCCTTCCTTCCGTAGAGTCCGGCCGATTTATCGGCAATTATCCTGTCGTATATTTGCAATTGTGTCCTGAACATATTTTCGAGCGAAAATCCGTTCTCCGCATCCTGCCGGAGCTCCCTCCCCATTTGCTCGCGCAGCGCCCGGTCTGCCGCAAGCTGTATTATACGTGATGCAAGAAGCTTGTGATCCCCGGGTTTGATGAGGAAACCGTTTGCACAGTCCCTGATCAGGTCGGAGATGCCTCCGACGTCGGTGCTTATCGTAGCCCTGCCGTACATTGCGCCTTCGAGTATTACATAAGGAAAAGTTTCGCTTAGTGAAGTCAGGACATTGATATCGATGCAGTCCATGAACTCATAGGGATTGTCCACCCAGCCCGGTAATATCATGTTTTTTTCGAGACCGCGGCTGCGTATTTTCTTCTCGAGCGAACGCCTGTACTCGCCTTCGCCGCCTAAGACAAACCTTACTTCGGGATACTTCGCTGCCACGATTTCAGCGGCCTTTACGAGCGTATCCTGTCCTTTGACCGGATGCAGGCGTCCCAGCAGCCCGACGATGATGTCTTCTTTCCCGAAATCCAGCTTGTATTTCTTATAAAATTCATCTCTTGTGTAGCTTCCTGTCTTTTTGCCGAAATCGATGCCGTTGTACAGAGTGAAAATATTTTCCGGGTTGAACCTGCGCCTGATGAGCATCTCTCTGAAATTGCGCGATACGGCGATATGATAGTCGAGAAACCTCAATGCGATGATGTTGATCAGGCCGAACGAGATCCTTTTCTTGAAACTGTGCATATAATCGAGCCTGTAATCACTGTGGACTGTTGTTGCGAGCGGTATGCCGCCGCCTATGACGAGTTTGGCGGCCATCACCGAATACATGTTGGCTTTGGCGCCATGTGAGTGTATGATATCGTATTTCCCGGAGCGGATGATTTCCGCGAGTGACCGGATATCCTTAAATATGTTGCCAGTCTTGATTACCTCTGCATCAATATCCATTGAAAGGGCTTCATCATTGAACGGACCCGGCCGGAGGCTTATCAGTTTGATATCTGCAAATCTGCCGAGTTGCTGTACGAGATTGAGTATATGCGTTTTTGCCCCGCCGACGTCCCCTCCGCCGGCAATATGCAGGATTTTCATAAAATCCCCCGTATAGTGGAGAATAATAATCGGGTAATAAGTTAATGCAGCAAGATTAAGTTTATTTTATAGGGTGTTGTTTGTCAAATAATAGCTTGAAATACAATATCATCAGGTACGTAGCGATCGCCTTCGGCACGGCAGTTGTGGCTATAGCGATAGATATCTTCATGGTGCCCAACAAGATCGTACCGGGAGGATTGAGCGGTCTGGCGACCGTCATCTATTATCTGAGCGGCAAGAGGATCCCCGTCGGCGTCTCGATGCTGATCATGAATGTCCCGCTGTTTTTCGCCGGTATGCGGTTCATCGGAAAGGGATTCATATTTCGCACATTGTTTGCGACGATATGGCTTTCTGCGGTTATCGACCTGTTTCAGCCGATAGCCGAAATCATTGTACAGAAGCTCCGTGAAAGCAGCAAGGGCAATATTGTCGGAGACCTTATGCTGTATTCCGTCATCGGCGGATTTGTGATGGGCCTGGGGCTCGGCATCATATTCAAATATGGCGCCACCACGGGAGGGAGCGACCTTGCCGCCAGAATCGCCAATCACTTTTTTCCGGCGACGACAATAGGGCAGGTCCTGTTCATAGTCGATGCGGCAGTCGTCGTTGTTGCGTCGGTTGCCTTCGGGAGCTTCACTCTGGGGCTTTATGCGATAATTGCATTGTACGTCACCTCCAAGACCATAGATGCGCTGCTTGAAGGCATCAGTTTCGCAAAGGCGGTGCTTGTCATATCGGATAAATCCGGCGTCATCGCTTCAAGGATCATGGAAGAGATCGGTAGGGGCGTCACAGCCTTGAAGGGTATCGGCATGTACACGGGCAATGAGAAGAATGTCCTTTTATGCGTCTTGCACAGGGCGCAGGTGCCAACGCTCAAAGATATAACCCGGCAGACCGACGAGAATGCCTTCGTCATACTCGTCGACATAAGGGAGGTCCTGGGCGAAGGATTCGGCAAATATACAAGATAGTTGCAAAATAAAAACGTAACTTGATTAATCATTTCCATTTGCGTAAAATGTAACTTAATAATTACAGGAGACGGAATTATGCCGATGAAGATAAGAATGAAGACGCCGCTGGTCGAGATGGACGGCGACGAGATGACGAGGATCATCTGGAAATATGTCAAGGAGATCCTGATTGAGCCTTATGTAGACCTGAAAACGGAGTATTACGACCTCGGGCTGAAGCACAGGGATGATACCGACGACCGCGTAACTGAGGAATCAGCGTTGGCGGTGAAGAAATACGGAGTTGGCGTGAAATGCGCGACCATCACACCCAATGCCGCGAGGGTCAAGGAATA
>CAYWGM010000059.1:0-9829 GCA_964457875.1 uncultured Eubacteriales bacterium
GTACACGCTCGGTGCGTTGCCGCCTTTATCCTCCGATCGTTTCTTTATCATCATCTTATTGCGAGTACGAGCCACCAAACGAAATCTTTACTTATGCAATGACTTTGGCAAGTAATTGTTTACTTCTTCATCGGGAAACTCATTATCCTTTTTTATCTTCAGAGCTTCACTTGCCATTTCAACGGCCTTGTCACTTGTTGATGGCAAGTCCTTATAAATGTTATGTTTTTCTTGTTCCAAGGAGAGATATTCTTGATCGAGTTCATCATAACTCTTTTCGCCAACTCTAATGGTTAAGAGCAGATGCTGGTACTTATCCCTCAAAGCAAGTAAAATAACTGCCGCTTTCTTATGATTGGCACTTAAGCCTTGGGTATCGAAAGACTTAAAAAGTGCACTTATAAGAACCGTGATAAAGGAAACAAGTGCGGAAGCAATCTTTATCCACAATTCATCAACAAATATCAGAGATAGAATACCTACCGATGTGATTGATGAAGTTATTATCCTGGCTATTTCAAGTGCCTGATATTGCTTAAGACACAAATCAGCTTGCTTCTCGTGTATTTTGTGCGTCCACACCACAGAAGAGAAGGAATTCCTCACTACATCCTCTAACATCGTGAGTTTTTCGCTCATTTATTTATACACCTCCATCGAAGTACAGATTAGCGAGTCACCAACCGCGCATAAGTTCCTGCCGTTCGTCAGACTTATCCAGCACCACGGCACACCTTTCCCAGTCGCCACAATCGGATATGGCCTCTTCGTATTTGAGGATAAACGGGTTCTTCTGGGGCAATTTGCTGATGGCCAACTCAGCACGGGCCTCGTCCTTCTGGGCAATGGCGATCCATACATCCTCCAGCACGTCAGGGATTTGTCCAAACAGTGTATATATGCCCTGTAACCTGCCGGAGAGCTTGCTGTGAACCTTGTCCTCAACGGAGTCTTTATAACGCATATTGTAGATATATATTTTATCGGCCAACTGCCCGATACGCTGAATACGTCCTTTGCGCTGCTCAAGTCTTGTCGGATTCCAAGGTAAGTCGATGTTGATGAGCGCTCCCAGCGTTTGCAGGTTCAAGCCCTCGGATGCTGCATCGGTGCCGACCAGTATTTGAAGTTCACGTGCTTTCACGAGCCGCTTGATTTCATCCTTGGTCTCTTTCTTGAACGAGCCATTCAGGTATATGCGGGATTTGTCGCCGCCTGCATACAGGCCGATGGGAACGTCCGGGAAGTCTTTTGATAGCCGCTCAGCAACATACAAGGCGCTATCAAAATACTGAGAAAACAGGATGCAGCCTTTGCTCTTCCAGGCGCCTTCGCCTTCCACGCCTTGCGTGAGGATGGCTTTGACGCGATTATACTTCGGGTCGGTATCGGTGTTTGAATTCAAAACGGCTACGAGTTTACCCAGGCACTCAATTTCAGCCGGTGTAAGGTCTTTGATATCACTCTGAGCAGTCTCTTCGGATTCATCATCATCCTCCTCTGCGATTTCTTCATAGAGCGAGCGGAGTTTTTCTTTTCCTTTGGCTGTCCATTTAAGCATCTTCTTTGCAGTATTTTCACCCGCGAACATCGTACTACCAATACGCTTTAAGAGCAGGGTTGACATAAAGCCGCCGCCTTTAACCCTTGATGAGAGCATGTTGCAGAAGTCTTCGGCGATACCGTATGCCTGTGCCAAGTAACCGGAAAGCTCGAGGGCTTCATCATCTTTTTCGCCCAGCAGAACCGCCTCTATTTTTTTGAGATACGGCTCGCCTGTATTGGGATTCTTAGTATTTTCCAGATAATCACGGGTACGGCGGACAATCGTGCGAATATACGGATTGTGATTCTGTATGAAGTTGTCGTCGTTATAAACAAGCTTTACCCGGTTTTTCTGCGGGCTGCTGAGTTTATTATAGACATCTTGCGCGAGCACGTTCTTATCGTCAGTCATGCCAAGCTGCTGACGTAAGATTTCAAAGCTCTTGTCCTCGCTGCGCGGGGGGAAGGGGTTACGGACGATCTCCCACATTTCGACTTCGGCAGATGGGGGCTGTTCTTCACCCTGAATATACTTAATGCTGGCTCCCGGTGTTCTTCTCCAAACGCTGTAGTTGTCACCCAGCACCTTATCCGCTTCCGGTGGATAACCCAGCGCCGCAAGCAAATCGAACACCTCAATTGGATCGATCTGCACCGGCGTTGCCGTGGCGAGGAGCATACTCTTCGTGCGGAGTGTAATTTCATTCAAGAAGGCCAGGAGATTGTTCATCTGGGCCTTATGCTTATCGGGGTCTTTTCCGAGATTCTTGCGCCTTGCACGGTGTGCTTCATCCAATATCACGCAGGAGAAGCGTAAAGACTTCAACAGGTCAGCCGAATCTGAACCACGCGTTATCAACCCCTGCGAGATAATTCCAACCTTGCGGGGGCATTTCATAATTGCCTTTGTGCTGTCGGCCGGGTATTCATAACCGTTATCGTCAATCCAATAACGGCCTGTCCATACAGCGGAAGGGAGATTGAGCAACGTCTTGAGTTCATCCTGCCACTGAAAAAGCAGCGTTTTCGGTACGATGATCAACACAGGCCTCTCGTCATACAACGCAATCAGTTTCGCAGCCATCGCAAGCTGTACCGTTTTCCCCAGACCCACCTGGTCGGCAAGCAGCAGTCTGGCGCCTCCATGCTGTTTATGCTCATTGAACGCGCGGGCGACGAAATACTTCTGATGCGCCCACAAGCCAAATTCGTTCCGGTAGATTGGCTCCTCGGCAGCGACGGCGGGAATCGTTTCTTCCTCCGATTCACGCCAATCTTTCAAAGGAATCGAACGGCGTTCGGATATGCGTTTTACGTCTTCAATCACATAATCGGAAAGCGAGAGGGCATGAGAATTGTTCCAAAAGAAGTCGAACTCCGCCTGCACCCACGTTACGGATTCGGGATCGCTATCTTCCCACACCATTTCGTAGTTGGTAGTAAAGGCGCTTTTCGTTTCGTTGATGCTGCCGAGGAAGGATGTCTTACTACCGTCCGCATAAGTAACCACACCCGCCTTTCCATGCATGAGGCCATATATTTCATCGGGAAGCACTCGAACTTCAAGTTTGCCGGATCTCAATAGCGTATACAGTTTCTTCAATCGGACCATAGCGCCATCGGTCGCGTACACTTCCTCCGGCTTGAATTCATTCCACTCCTGGCGCATCCCGAGCTTGGCAACGGCAACGTCTGTAGGGGCAAGCCCTGAGTTGCAAATGATTCTGACCTTGCCCTGAATTGCTTCTATCGCTTCACCCGCCACTTCCAAAATGGACGAGCAAAAATAACCGGCTATGCGGTCATAGCTGACAGCGCCTTTCAGCTTGGCGTTAAGGAATTGCTCGCTCAGTTTGCTTTTGCGCGATGAATATCGATTTACCATAGTTGATCCCCATAATCTACTTTGATTTAGCAGCTATTCTGCAATGTACTTCATCACTTTTTTCAAACAGTCAAGACTATCGCTCGCATTCACTGATTGACCACTGCCAGGAGCTGATAACGTGAGAGGCGTCCAAGACAATGTTATTTGATTCAAGTAGTTAAGCAAGACATTCTCATAATCACCCCATGCAGATGAAGATGATCCACTGTCTGTAGGCCAATTCCAGTTTCCAATTGCTGCATACACAAAACTATCTATAACGATTCCTGACAGATGATAGCTGCTATAATTATCATCTCTGACACGCCTGAAATGCTTACAGGTATCGTAGAGCAAGCCGTTACTGCTGGAGTTCTTCTGCTTCATAGCATCTTGCTCAGCCTTTGGATTCGTGGAGCGCCAGTTCCCACCCATATTCGTATCGGGATACCTATATGTACAATCCCAAAGACCAAGCAAGTTAATATTTTTAAATGCCGGGAGTATCTCAAACCGCACACCATCGCCGAAAGCGATTTTAACCACCTGCCCGTCAGCCCTGATATCGCTTCGCGGATAAGCGGTTTGTATAGCACCACGCACTGCTTGCAAGAGACGCGATTGCCCATTTCCTTTTACGGAATCGTAACGGTTGTAATCACTTTCCGGTAACTCAACCAGTATATCGAGGTCGCTCGTGTCTATAGCCGTTCCGCGTCCGTAAGAGCCGACATATAGGCTATGTTGTGTTTCGCTCTGGATGTTCCAAAACTCCTGGTTTATCGCTCGAGTCACAGTTCGATAACGCATCGAAATAGTGCTTCTTGTCTCCTGCGGAATAACCTCGCCGTGTTTCAACACCGGATAGCCCATGGTACCTCCCCCTCAGTGTAACTGAAATCAAATATGGTCGTTGTCCACCAACACGTAAATATGGTCAGCCATCTGTGCCGCCTCTTTCCAGTGCAGCATATTGGCGATGTCCTTTGTATCTTTCAGGAATGCCAGTAGCTGCTTTAGCATATCCCGGTTGCCCCAATAATCCGGCAGATTGTTTTTCAGGTGCCACAGGCCTTTGTCCGGCTGCTCGTCTTCCTTTAGCGCAATATAGATTGCCGCAAGGACAAGTCGCAGAATAGAATCCTCAAAACCCGGTATATCGCTGACAGTTCGCATAGCAAACTCGGACGGTGTTTTCAGGCGGCAGGTGTTCGCCCGCTCGTTGGCCATAAGCTGGCTATAACTGCTGATGGCAAAACCACGAGCGTATTCCTGATAGGTCGAAATCTGATAGCCACCGTTCTTTTCGGTCTCCAGCCCTTTGATATAGAAACGTTCGGCCGGTGAAAGCTCTTTCCATAAGTAGTTATCAAAGCCCGTCGGTATGATGCAGTCATAGGCCTGTTTCTTCGCTCGCTCAATGAGGGCGACGACCTTGGAGTTCTTCGGGTCGTTGATCGCCTTGTCAAGCTCGTAGTCAAGATCAAGCTCTCCGATGGATGAGTATGAGGTCAGCACTTTCAGGCTCGCGGCGTAAGCGGCAAGTACATAGTCGGGGTCGGAGAAGTTCGGATCTTCCTTGTCGTCGAGCCGCTGCATGCTCTCGATCTGGCTGATGACCTCAGCCTTGATGTCGGCGTTGATCTCGTCAAGGAACGCCTCGCTCGTGCCCATGCGCTTGCGAAGGACGAGAAGCACCGTGCCTTTAACGTAATTGCCGTCTTTCAGCCCACTGGCATCGGTTTCGGTGGCGATGTTCCATGCAGCTGTAACCTTCAAGCCAGCTTTCCACATGATCAAGGCAAGTTGCGCCCACACTGCCGGGTCGGAGTGCGTGAACATCACAACCTGCATACCATCGTCCGACATATGCACCGTAAGGTTCGAGTAGATATCAATCATACTCTGGGCAAAACCCTCGCCGCCGCGCACCGCAAGGATGCGTTTGCTATCGGCATACCAGTCAGGGAATGCTTCTTTCAGCAACCGCTTGTCCCAAGCGAGAAAGAACTCGGAGAGTTCGTGGTAGTTTACAGCATCAGCGTAGGGCGGGTCTGTTACCCAAAAATCCGAATCCACTGATATAGTTCTTGCGTCGGTCGGCTCAATACTTGCACTTGTGTCAATTGTACTTTGAACGGGTGAAATGTAAAAAGAGGATTCGTAATGTTTATAGCTCCGACAAGCATTATTAAAAACAGTGTTTAGTGCAAGGTTAAAAAATGTCGGGTCATTTGGGTGGCTTTCATCATTACGCCACTTGCTCAGTTTGGAGTTCCAGTTTGCACAACAATTCAACCCAAGAATTGATATAATCATTTCTATTGGCCTGTTTGCCTTTGAAGAAATCATATCAACAAGTTCTGCATTGTATAATAACTGTCGAGCGTTGAACAAGTGATTCCAATGCGTCCACCCACGTTCTTTATAAATACGCTTAGTTTCATCACCACTTTCAATCGCCATGCTTGGCACAAGTCCTTGTTCCTGCCACTTGACGATATTATCCGCTACTATTTGGCGCACCTTTTCTTCATTGGCGAGGTCGCGCTCATTGGGTGCGCGATAAAAGCGTTTAGCGCGGCCTTTTCCATTTGGCTTTTTCGCATAGCGAATAGCATAAAGCCGTTCCTGATAAATATCTTCTGGGTAAGGTTCAAAATCAGCTGTCTCCCAGGGACGTAGCCCATAGATGGTTTCACCATTTTCATCTTTACGGTCACGGCGCAAAACACTTATGGGAGTGGATTTATTGCAATTAGGGCACAAAAGTCCATTCGATGCAATAGTGCCTTTGCCAGCTACTCTGATTTCTTCTGGAGTAGCGTTCATTTTGATATGGATGTCGTAACGGTCACCAGTTTTTGTCAACTGCGCTACGGTATTTGATTTTTTCCCAATCAACCAACTGGGTGCCATAGGTACCAGCGTTCCACATTCGGGGCACCGCCCCTCAACGCAATAAAGATAGGATATGGAACGGTCGCCATGTTCATTATGCTCGATACCAAGCTCGGTTATTTTCTTATCCACTGCAGCATAGACGTCCTGCTGAAACTTTTTGATTTCAGCGATTTCATTATCGCTTGCGCCGCAGATATTGATAGCCGCCCAAGTCAGTAGACCTGCCACTGGATTCAGGTCGGAAGCGTATACATCCAGACCCATTCGTGCTGCCTCAAAGGGTACACTACCACCGCCACAGAAGCAGTCGCCAACCACAGCGTTCTTGCCGAAGCGTTTCTCCGATAACTGTCGCATCAATTCCTGCAAGGTGTGGGCATGTGTACCAAGGTGATGGTTTATCTCATTCCACGCATGGTCGGTCTCCGGACGCTCGAATTGCTCCGGTCGAACACAGATAGTCAGTTTTTCGTCATAGCCATGCTTATTGAACACTTTGCCACGCAATTTATCCTTCTCTTCTGGGTCAAACTCGCGATATTCGCTCGCTGAATAGCCAAGTTCATCGCGCACCCATTTGTCAAGAGCGGCTTTATCGCTTCTTTCAATCAGCCCGCTTTCGTCCATGCTCATAATCTTTAGGAAGATTTCCATATCCCTACGTGGATTGTCGCTGACAGGCATCAAACATCCAAGGACGACAGCGCGGACAAGCACCAACGGTTTGCGCCCCCACCACTTGCCAAGCCCGGTTAGGGTCTGGCTTGCCCCTGCTTTCCGCTCCTTATAACTCTCTTTCGAGAGCTTTGATACGGGGAATTGCTTTTCAATAAATGATTCCGTCACAGCTTCAAATCCTCCAGGTCAAACAGGGATATTTGGCTGCGCTCCACCACCGGGTTTTCGCACAGGGCATGACGCAGCGCTTTACGCCAGCCTTTCTTGTCTTTCAATCCGCCCGTAGCAGCATTTGTCATCGTGTAGAGCCACCAGCGCTCCTCCGGCAGGAGCCCTTTCCAGTTGCGGATAGCGGTGGAGATAACGGAGGGATCGCTATCCTCTATACTCCAAAGCAGCACCATCATTTCTTTGCCGAATAGCCGCTCCACCGGCGTACCGCCGCCGGCAGAAAATTTACCGATTTTCAAGCCGTCTTTCTTCAGGCGGAAATTGAATTCAGCCGTCAAAGCGGCTTTTACCTCGCCCCATTTATGTTTTGATATCTCCATCCGCAGTACATCTGAGGGTTCAAGCTGTTGTTCCTCGCCTTCCGTCCAGGTGTAGCGTTCATAAATCTGAATGGGCTGAGGTGACGCTATATTCGGACCTTTCGCCGGGATTAGCACAAAGAAGTGATTCTTGCTTTGCACTGGGTCTACGCCGAAACCGTAGGTCTGTTTCTTCACTGTTTGATGTCTCCCTTTTTACTGAGCTCGCTTGCATCCAGTTTGTTCGCCTCCACCCACTGCTTGAAAGCCGCGCCTGTCATGAACAAAATGGTCTTGTATTCAAATTCGACCTCGACATCCTTGCCGGAAAACGCCGTATCCCGGATGAGGTCTACCATAGATTGCAAGTTATCGGTGTCCCACGGTACCTTGGCTGTGGTGATTTCCATGTAGTTATCGGGGTTATCTCTCCGACTGATAGTCACAGTGAATTGACGGATGAATGTCCCCGGCATCTGTTTCAGTTTGGCAAACTCGGCATAAGCCTGCTCCGTATCGCCACACTTCTTCTGCAAGTTCATCGTATATTCCAACGGTGCTCTATCGTCGATCTCTACCTTCTTCTTTGGCTGCGTGGCCGAAACGCTTATGATCTCTTCCTGCACCAGAATATCCTTGTAATACACAGCGACAAGGACAAATCGGCAATTAGCAGGGAGAACTATCTCACCACTGAATAATCCGCCGCTTTCCTTGGGATTCGAGCCATCGGTCGTGTAGCGAATGTCAAAGTTCTTGTGAGTTTTCAGCATAAGGACATTGTTCCCGTCGGCGTTTGTACGCTGTTCACGCCTAAGCGGGACGCTACCGATCCACTTCTTCGCTTTCCCTGTAGGGTGGGAATTTTCACCGCCGCTCGTGTCAAAGCATGCGTAATACGCAGAGGGCTCTCTGAGTATCAAGGTTTGCTGCTCAACCATATTTGACGCCATTGTCGGTTCTGCTCCAAAGTCATAATACACACGGTCTCCTCGAACAGGTTTTACTTTCAAGGTAAAATAGCCGGTTTGCTCGTTATAGTCGGTCTGCTCAATAATCACATCGGTGGGTTCTTTTTCAAAAGGCCCTTTTACTATGTAACCACCAATCTCACGCCACGTGTCACTGTTGAGGCACTTTTTTTTGAGCTCGTCCATCTGCTTGGGATGGTACCATTGCCAGGACGGTTCGGTTGCCGCTCTCTCCAAGATTTGGCTCCACGGCATTTCTTTCTGTGTAAAGATGCGGGCTTCGGCCTTTCTGCGTAGCGCATCAATGAAAAGCTCCTCAGACTGGAAGTCCTCGAACTTCATCGCATCCTTAAGGGCTTTAATGATCTGATCTTCACCGTCAAACTTATTCGCCGCGAATTCCAACTTGAAGTCATCGCGGGAAAGCCCGCTCTTTGACGGATAATAAATGGTGATAAATGTTTCCCGGATCGTCTGAAGCAGCGCGGTGGTCGCCTTGTCCTGCTGGCTTTCAGCTTCCTTATATTGCTGGTCGCTTTCGGGCACATGTTCATTTTTCATATTGGCTAGAATCTGCCGGATCGCCGTGAGCCGCTTAGCGTTAGCGTACAGCTTCTCCATCACATTCCGCTGCCCGGATAGGAAGAAGACACGATTCTTATAAGCGCAATTATCATAGAAGGTCTGTAGATCAGAGTGAAGCCCCGTTCCGGCATATGGTTCGAATATGACAAGGGACACCTTGTTTTGATCGATATGTATTTCATCAATTGCAGGTAGGATATAAAGCTGTTCGTAGCACTTTTTCAGTTTCGGGTCAAAGTTTGTCTCCAGAAATTTGCGGAGTTCCTTCTTCGCGCTTTCGTTGGAGTATGAATCAACAAGGGTATTCATCTCAGCGACCATGTTTTTCGTATTCTGGAAATAGAATCGGCCGCGATTGTCTGCCTTCAAATACCAGCACTGCGAAACAATCTCATTCAAAGCCTTCTTGAAGCTGTTCAGATCGACACCCGGTTCGCAGAGAAAACCAAGAATGTCCGATTCCATCAAACCCAACACACCATTAGGTGTTTCATTGAGCGATGACATCAGCAGGAGCTTTGCAACATCCTGGGCATAGCGTTCTTTTTTCGCTCCGTCCTGCTCGTCAATCACTTCAGCGACAGATTTCCCCCCCTGCGCGATATCATGGCTGATAGCCGCTTCGAGGGAAGGCTTTATCTGCTTGACGAGTGAGAGCATATTTCGCTCGTTCAGGTCTACGTCAAATACATTATTAAGGTTTTTCTTCTCCGCGCTGCCACTCTCATAAAAGCCGCGCACCACCTGGC
>CAYWGM010000060.1:0-9128 GCA_964457875.1 uncultured Eubacteriales bacterium
TTTGCGCCGTCCTCCTGAACAGAGGATTCTCGTGCTGCGTTGCCGCCGCGAACTTAGTAATTACCGGAAAGATAAAAAACACCCGGCAGTAATTTGCCGATATATTGTACAAAATTTTGAGAAAGGGACAAATAAATGGTGTTTTTCTGAATTATGCACCCCCAATTATGGGAAAAACGCTGTTTCAAGTCAAAATTCAGTCCCTTAGTCCAAATTTTGTACAAAAAGTGTGATTTTTTTATGAAAGAGTACTTAAGCCACTTATCAGCTGCCATATTGTGGAATATTCCGCATCATATCGATAGCATCATCGGCTTTAAAATCGTAATGACACTGGCGGTTGTTCCTATTCATGGTCAGCACGGAAAAATAAGATGATTAAATACGGACTACATTATGTGTGTAATCCTGCCCTGTGTATCGTTGTGGCGGGGAAGGGAAGCCAAGGACATATATATCGGTGGATGCGGCTTCTATCTGCGCCGTCCTCCTGACCAGAGGATTCTCGTGCTCCGATGCCGCCGCGAACTTCGTGATTACCGGCAGCGCCGATTTCTTGCGCATGGCGGCCAGAAGGGACTGTCCTGTTTTATTGAATCCGAGGACCCTGATATATTGCGGGCCGCTGCTTTTGTTGAAGGTGTCGAAATCCGCGGCGGTTATTCCCAACAGCGAATATAATAAGATCCGCATTATCCGTGTCTCCGCATACCTTTTTGTAGTTATCAGCGATATGAGATCATCAAAGGAGCATGCCTGTCCGGCGGCGTTGATTATCCTGTTCTCCAGACCTTCGCCGATCTCCGGGAGGGCCTTCATCCGCAAGGCGTCCGTCTTCCGCAGCTGAGCGAGCAGTATATCGGTGAAGCTCCCGAAGAACACCGGACCACGCCCTTCTTTAAACTGGCCTATCATGATGTCCGCGCAGTTATGCGGCATCATTCGCCGCAGGCCTTCGCCGGCCTCGTCAATGGATTTCTTATCCACGAGATTCCCGCTTCGCGTCTTTATCCAGGTCCTGATGGAAGTCGCCCCGGGTAAGGGGCCTTCATGACGGAGCGTTTTGTATTCTCCGCCGATACGCCTGATCGTGGCCGGTTTCATAGGGCTTCTCAGCCTCTTTAATGCCTTCAGGTATTCGATACCTAATATGTTATTTGATGTCCGGATCATATGCGCCGATTCGGGGATCATCCCGGATAATGCTTTTTCACGCGCGGCGGGGTAGGACAGGCCTGTGTCAAGATATGCCTTCAAATGTTTACTATAATCCGCAGGCTCGTCCGCCAGCAATTCGGCGATCTTATCAAGCTGCGCGATATCGCCGCTCTCGCTGCCGAAACAGACATGGTCGACGATACCAGAGGCGTTGAGGATACTTATTGCTGCGCCGGCGAAGTATTCGGCGCTGGAGACCGCATGTATGACAGGAAGCTCAATGACGAGGTCGGCGCCGTTGCCGAGGGCCATCTGCGCACGCGCCCATTTGTCCACGATAGCCGGCTCCCCGCGTTGTGTGAAGTTGCCGCTCATGACGCAAATAACGGCCTCGCATCCGGTTATCCTCCTGGATTCTTCCAGGTGGCGGAGGTGGCCGTTATGAAACGGATTATATTCAGTTACAGCTCCGACAACATGCATTCTTTAAAGCTCGAGCAAGCCTCCTCTAAACTTTGTAAGGAATTCCATACAATAATCGTCTTTACCGGCAAGCGCTTCAGCGGCGCTGAGAAGCGACATGAGTTTCTTATCGAGGGGATCCATGATGGCCGAATCCATGCCCGCTACTACGGCGGCGACCATGAAAGCCTGATTCACGAGTTTCCTCATCGGCAGACCGAATGATATGTTGCTCAAGCCGCTTGTTATGTGGACCTCGGGGAACTCCGCCCTTACCCTGCGGATGGTCTCGAGGGCTACCACGCCGTAATGCGAGCCTGTGCCAATCGGCCTGACCATCGGGTCGATGAAAATATCTTCAGTCGCAACACCTTCTTTGTTCAGCTTACTGATGAGCCTTTCGGCTATGATCACGCGGTCGTCGGCAGTCTCCGGCATTCCCGTATCATCCATGCAGAGTGCTATTACAGACGTCTTGTATTGCACGACAAGAGGCATTACCGAGTTGTAGCGATCTTTTTCGTCGGTTATCGAATTGATCAGCGGTTTTGTTTTTTTATTTGCCTTCAACGCGCTTTCAAGCGCTGCAGGATTGGGCGAGTCGAGGCACAGCGGCGCATCGACGGCTTCCTGTACTGTCTTTACCAGCCACTCTATTTTCTCAGGCTCGTCATCTATGAACATGCCCGCATTTACATCGATATACGCAGCTCCGGCTTCCTGCTGCCTTTTCGCAAGGTCCTTTATGAACGCCGAATCATATGTCTCTATGGCCGGCCTGACGGCTTTAAGCGTGCTGTTGATCTTTTCTCCGATGATAATCATAAAATGCCTCCGGTTCGTTAATATATTAGTATTTTAGATAACAGATTAGCTTCGATTACCCGAATTTATTATAGTTTAACGCTTTCTCAAATACAACTTTTTTGATAATATATGTGATGTCTATTAGAATTTACAAAAAAATCGAGTTTATTTCAATACCTATGTTCTTGTTGTGCGACTTGAAGTACCCCAGATTTCAGGTATTATACTATAGTATTTACAGCATATTAGATAATAAGTTATGTATGCACGGTACTGTACGAATATAATATACTAATAATGCATGTGCACATGTATATTAATTTATTAGTGAATGGAAGATATGCTTTATGTTTAAAAGCAATAGAATCATTGCTTTATTGGTTTGTTTAGTTATAACACTAATACCTAGTATTTGTAGTGCTCATGAAATATACTATAATGGATCAGCGCCCAATTGGAACCCGATACCTCTCGAATGGTATTGGATCAGCAATAATAAAGCGGATGTCAAATGTTCAAACGATTATTTGAGCGGCACCCCATCCTCATACTACTCCTCTGCTTTAGGAAAATGGAACAGTGCATGTTCAAATGATGTATATTTGTATGACGCCAGTTTTGATACGTCAAAAGCCGATTTTTGCACTCCTACAACAAATTGGTGGGACAACGAGTTTCCTTCTCCTTGGAATCTTTTCTATTTAGGGATAGTGTGGAGTTATGATACAACGGGAACGCGAATTATGGATGCCTATGATGCTGAGGATTCAACGGGTTTGATTAGAACTGCGGCGATATTTATGAATCCACATTCCGATGTTTGGAGCGGTGAAAGTAGCACATATATAAGGGGGGTCCTCGTGCATGAGTTGGGTCATGTATTATGTTTAGGACACCCAGACCAAGAATATTATTATACATCCGCCAGCTCAATTATGAAAAGCGTTGCACAAGAATTGGATACACCCCAACAACATGATATAAACGATATATCAGCAAAATATTGATAATAGGAGTGAAGAAAATGAAACTATTTAAGTCAAAGCTTTTTATTGGAATTTTAGGCGTCATTGTAATATTTGCTACAGTCAGTATCGTGATTATAAATACCCCTGCTTATGGTAATGAAAAAACGGCATTTAGCATCTCAAATGCTGAAAAAAGTAAATTGCGCACCCATTACCCGGCTTATGACAATTTTCCTCCATTAGGATCTATTAATCCTGATTTTCATATAACTGTTGATACTATGGTAAAAGAATCAGAAATAATAATTATCGGGGAGGTAATAGAGCTTACCAATGACTTGTATATAGATATTTCTGTTGAAAAAGGTACTCCTGAAGCAGCATTATTTGAAAAGCAAGCAAAATTAGGGAATGATGTGAAGTCAACTCGTGTACAAACAAAAATCAAAGTTTTGGAGTCATTGAAAGGACAAGAGGATTTAAAGGAAATAATAGCAGTACAAAACAGAATATTTGTTAATTATGAGCCCAAGTTCAAACTTGGCATGAAGGTAGTTCTTCTATTACAGGCAGGTGAAGATGCCCTGAAAGGCAAATATCATTCTTCAAGATATGGGTTTTTCTATTTGACAGATGATAATAGAGTTGTTTCTGCAATCAGTGATGAAGATTTTGATAGATTTACCGGAATGAACCTGAATGACTTTAAGAATGAGATAAGGAAAATGGCGAAATAACCGTAATTGCATGTTGATAAGGCTGGCCTTTGGTCAGCTTTATCAACATTCGTTATCCATTGTTATTAAATTCATTTTACCACCACCTTTTTCTGTTTTATAGATATTGCCAGCAATGTCGACAATATCGAGTTTATTTCAAGGTGCTTTATTGCGATTACGGAAGGCGACATCTGCAGCTGCTATTTTCGATGATGGCTGCGCTGTTAATATTTGTTTATTCAATCTGTTGGCACACCTTGATTAACTTGAGGTATCTTTATATTGGATTAGCTTGGATTACCATAATTTATTATAGTTTAACGCTTTCTCAAATACAACTTTTTTGATAACATTAGTGATGTTTATTAGAATTTACAAAAAAATCGAGTTTTTTTCAATACTTTTATTGAGGCAGAGTAGTAAATTATATTTGAAGCACCAGAAATTACGAAAACACGCGACTTGGAATAACTGCGATAGGATGATGGTTGTATGGCTAAAATCCTGATCTCAGGCGGCGGTCTGGCGGGCTGCACGGCTGCTCTCGAACTTGCCGGCCTGGGCATCGAAACGGTAATAATTGAAAAAGAAGGCACGATCGGCGGCAAGGTTGTCGATTATGGCTGCAAAGCTGCCGATAAATGCACCAACTGCGGATTATGTCTGACATCCGGCCTTTTTGAAAAGGTAGCAGACAATCCGAAGATTGATATTGTATATAATTCTTATGTTTCAGATCTAACCGGCGCGAAAGGGAATTTCTCGGCGGTCGTGGAGAAGACCGGAAACGGCAGCAGTCATTGCGTCGACGATATCTCCGCTGTGATAGTCGCGGCGGGTTTCAAACCGTTTTCCGGCAATTCGACTGGTAATATTGAGATGGACGGGGACAAAAGCAGGATCATTACAGGCAGCATGCTTGAGAAGATCATATCCGGAAGGCGGATGGGGTCGGTCTCTCTGGGGAACGGCAGCTTATCCGATTTTGGCGGCCTGTCCGGCGTGGCGTTCATCCAGTGCCATGGCTCAAGGGACAGCCAGGAGAAGGCAATGTACTGCTCAAGGGTTTGCTGCGGCTATTCCACAAGGATCGCCAGGGTCTTGAAACAGTATTATCCCGATTTGAAGATTACGTTTTTCTATATGGATCTGCAAAAGGTCGAGCAGGGGCAGTATCAGAACATGCTGACCGACAGCGGTTTCGGGTTTGTCAGATGCAGGCCTGTCAGGGTCAGTGGCAGCGGCGGCGGTGGCGGTGGCGGTAACGATAGATGCACAATCGTGTATGAGCAGGGCGGCAATGGTATAAAAGAGATGCAAGCCGACCTGGTAGTCCTTTCCGAGGGCATACATCCGCCGGAGGACGCAGGTTTGCTGTCCGAGATATTCATGCTCGGGGTGAATGAGAACGGATTTCTCAAGAGCACGGGCAATCCCATAAAAACCGGCATCTTTTTGTCCGGATGCGTTAAGGGTCCTGAAGGTATTGCGGGGACGCATGCCGACGCGGTCAGTACTGCAAGGCTTGCAGCTGCTTCGCTCGGACTCGGTCCTGCTTCCTTGTAGTGGAGGGTTAAAATGAAGCTGGTTATTGCCGGCAATTCAAAACTTAATAAAACGATAAGCCAATACGCGGCTGATGCGGGTTTTTCACCGGTCGTCATAGAGGACCCCGGCGTCATCAGAAGGATCTCCGGCGAGGTCGGCTGTTTTAAGATAATTACCGATACGGGTATGGATACCGATTCGGCCGGCATATCGGCGACCGATGCGGCGGGTATCATTCTGACGGAGGACGCCCATAATGCAGGTATAGGAACCGATTTTAAAGGGTTTTCGGATGCCGAAGCCGTTTTGAAATGCAGAAAGGGTGACCGCAAAAAGCCGGTGGTATTTGTCCTGGATTATCCGGCAGAGTCTTCTGCCTCCGAATTTTCAAGGGCTTTGGAATTGGCCCACGGGTTCAGTTGTCTGAAATTCCGCGCTTACGTGCTTGCCAGGTCGATGAGGACGTCGGGCCATGGGATAGAGGGACTATACGCCGACACAAGGGATAAAGGCGTCACTTTCATCAAATACAGCGGTATAAGCTTTAATGGCTCCATGATAGATGTTTGTGACGATTATGGCTGGATAACGCTCGACGCAGGAGAGGTCTTTTTTGCAGGAAACGCAGTGGACAGCATATTCGATGGCAGCTTTGCCAGGAAGACCGGAATAAGGCTGGATGAAAACGGATTGGCCGCGGGTGGTAAATTCTACACTTGTCCTGTGTTCACAAGCAGGAGAGGCATTTATTATATAAATACCGGGCTGTCCGATAATTCATTGGAATCGATGATCTCTTCGATATTTACAGATTTAAAAACGCTCATCAGTCAAAAAGATATGAATTCAACCGGCGGTCACGAGCATGCCGAAGTCGACTCCGGTAAATGCGCGTTTTGCTATACATGTTACAGGGCGTGCCCGCATGGAGCGATGGCGCCAGATGAAGAGGCTGGGGCAATGAAAAACCTTGGAAATGCCTGCCATGCGTGTGGCATTTGTGTTTCGATATGTCCGGCTGACGCGATAACGCTTATCGGGGAAACTGACAGCCAATGCAGAGCAGGTACAGCAGCCGATTCGAGGGTGAAGATCTTTACCTGCGAGAATTCAGGCATGCCTGTATTGCGTGAGCTTTTCGGCGGAGCATGCACAGCTATCGATATAGAAGGTATGGATGATATAGAAGATATTGATATAGAAGCCTTGAAGTGCGGCGGGGATGCGGGCGCAGAAAAGATCGCCGATGCATTGGAGCATTATGAGAAGGTGATGGTCATCGTGTGCAATGACGAGGCCTGTAGGCATTTTGACGGCAATAAAAGGGCTTCCCTCAATATTGACAGGGTACATGGGTTACTTGATGCCGCCGGGCCGGATAAGGATAGAGTACGTCTGATACGGGCGTCACACGCGATGCCTCAGTATATACTCGATAATATCAGATTGTTTCTAAGGGAGGGCTGAAGCATGATAGTTGCTGAACAGAAACCTTTTGCCGAAATTAAGGACAGTCTGAAAGGCTGCGGCAAAATATTAATCGCGGCATGCGGCACATGCGTGACGGTATGTCTGGCCGGCGGTGAACAGGAGGCTAAGACCCTCGCTTCGGTAATTAAAGCTGGCAGTGTTGGCAGCACTCCCGAAGATGCGGTTGATGTCTTGGTTACCGTACCCAAAAGACAATGCGACATGGAATTCTTGGATGAAGTCGACGATCTGATCGCTGAACAAAAACCCGACGTCGTATTATCGATGGCATGCGGCGCAGGAGTACAGTTCATGGCCGAAAGGTTCCGGAGCATACCTGTGATTCCTGCGGTCAATACCAAATTCATAGGCGTTGCGCGCGATATCGGCGTATGGACCGAGATGTGCCAGGGCTGCGGTGAATGTATATTGGAAAAGACAGGCGGGGTATGCCCGGTTTCCAGGTGCTCGAAGAGCAATTTCAACGGTCCGTGCGGCGGTTCCGCCAACGGCAAGTGCGAGATCGACCCGTCGGTCGATTGCGGCTGGCAGCTGATATACGACAGATTGAAACAATTAGGCAGGTTAGACAGGCTTTATGAAATGATCGGACCGAAGGATTGGCGCAGCAGCCGTGACGGCGGACCGCGCAGGCTTGAGAAGAAGCAGGTGAGGCAGGCATGACGCAAAGTATGCCAGGCATGGCAGATATGGCAGATAAAAAAAGCAACCTCCAAAAAGTGCTCGAAGCCGGCATTTTCTCGGTTACAGCCGAGATTGGTCCGCCTATGAGCGCAGACGGGGATTTGGTCAGGAAAAAGGCGGCGGAGCTCAAAGGCCTCGTCGACGCTGCGAATGTGACCGATAACCAGACGGCGATAGTGAGGATGTCAAGTATTGCCGCATCATATCTGGCACAGACCGAAGGGGTGGAACCCGTCGTACAGATGACCTGCCGCGACCGCAACAGGATAGCCATACAGAGCGACCTGCTGGGGGCTCATGCCCTTGGGATGAGGAACCTACTCTGTCTTTCCGGGGACCACCAGTCATTCGGAAATCATCCGCAATCAAAAAACGTTTATGATATAGATTCGATACAGCTGTTGCAGGTATTCAGCGATATGAAGCAAAAGAAGGTATTCATGAACGGCAAGCCGATCAAAGTACCGGCGGAATTCTTCCTCGGCGCGACGGCCAATCCGTTTGCCGACCCGGAAGAACTGCAGCTGATAAGGCTTCAAAAGAAAATAAACGCCGGGGCGCGGTTCATCCAGACCCAGGCGATATACGACCTCGACAGGTTTTACAGCTGGATGGCGAAGGTCAGGGATGCGGGCCTTCACAAGAAGGCGTATATACTTGCCGGGATACTGGTGAACAAATCGCTCAAATCTATAGAGATGACGAAGAAGGTGGCCGGGATGTCGGTTCCGGACGTATTGGTCGAAAGGATGAAGAATGCCCAATCCCAGGAGGAAGAAGGCGTGAAGATAGCACTGGAGCTCATCGACGGCATAAGGAAGGTCGAAGGCATAAGCGGCATCCACATAATGGCGGTCGGCTGGGAGAGCATTGTCCCGCTGATCGTGGAAAAGGCGGGTTTCCTTCCGAGACCTGTAATGTGAGCCGGCAAATAATTGATAAATAATTGATGATGGGGTATGTTGCGATGGTCAATGTCAATCTGCTAGATAACAGTTTTAAAGATGAGGTGGCGTCAAGGCCCGGCGGCGAAAGGGTAAAGGCGTGTTTCCTTTGCGGGACCTGCACTGCCGGATGTCCGGTCAGCTTTTATAATGACGAATATAATCCCAGACGCATAATGAGGATGCTGCTGCTTGGTATGAAGGATGAAGTGCTTTCCTCGCCCGAAATATGGCAGTGCAGCCAGTGCCACAAGTGCGTCGCCCATTGTCCTCAGGACGTGCGGTTTGCGGATGTGATGAGGGTATTGCGGCAAATGGCTGTCGAGCAAGGATTCGCGGATGCATCA
>CAYWGM010000061.1:0-3977 GCA_964457875.1 uncultured Eubacteriales bacterium
CGAAATGCCCTTATCATTTAACTTGCCGAATTAGCGTATTCCCATCAGCGGATACCTTGCCCTTTCAACTACAGGATAATTTTACCGGGTTCCGTCAGGTCTGTCAATAAACGGAGCGACAAATCGCAGACTGGATCACGGTCTACCTATCAAAGTTGTTTTTCTAATTTTCTATGAAAATACCTGTTAAAAATGTTTACTGCTACGATGAACAAAATGAGAAAATGTTGATTCCAACGATGCACATATGTTTTAATTACTTTTTTTGCTTTAAAAAATTATAGACGGTCTCGTCGGTTTTAGCTGCCAACAGAATGTGATGCTTTGGCATTCGGCGCCGCTTCGTACGTATCAGCCTATATCGTGCGGTATTTCTTCAGTGCAAACACGTTCAATACTACGAACACCGTTGCGAATAATGTCAGAACGGCGATATCCCCGAATATCTCTCCTAAGCCCCACCCTTTGTACATCACGCCTTTCAGCGCATCCGCGCCATAGTAGATCGGCATGAACCTCCCCAGCGTCTGAAGCCAGTCCGCCATGCCCTCGAGCGGGAAGAGCCCGCAGAAAAAGGCCTGCGGTATTATCACAACTGGAATGAACTGCATCATCTGGAATTCCGAAGCCGCAAAAGTCGATAACAGTATCCCCAGAGATAGTGCGGTAAAAGCCAGAAGCAGATTGACCATAAGGACGTTCCACAGTGAACCTGCAATGGTAATATCTAAAATGTTAATTGAGTAAACTACGACAATAATAGTCTGGACCACCGCGAATATCCCGTAGCCGGCCAGATAACCGGTTATCACCTCGCCTCTGCGGATGGGCGTGGACATGAGACGCTCCAGCGTACCGGTCGTCCGCTCCCTCAACAGGCCGATGCCGGCAATCAAAAACACAAAGAAGAATACGAAGAATCCCACCAGGACAGGGCTCAGCACGTCGAAATAATTCGTCTCGGCATTGCCGTAGACATACTTTATCCCAATTTCCGGGATTTTAATATTTGGATTGCCCTGGATGCTGCTCTGAACCGCCCTCAGAAATGTGGCCATCGTCTGTGAGGCTATTGCCTGTGTGATTTTTATCTGCAAGGCCTTTGATATGTTCGGGTCTGTGTTCTGCAGCGTCAATTCCAGCTTTTGCCCGTCTATTACAAGCAGCCCGTCAAGATCGTCGCCGATGATGATATCTGACGTGGCCTTGTCCTGGGCTTCAGTGTATTCCTTCACGTCCATGCCGCCATCTTCGAGTATCTTAATCAGGTCTTTATTTCCGTTGACTATTCCCAATTTCAGATTGACTTCATTACTATTAAAAAGGAAATACATAAGCGTCAGGATGAACAGCGGAACAACGAATAGCAGCGCCAGCGTCCTTTTATCCCGTATCATCTGCTGGCATATCCTTCTGATCAATGCCCTCGTCCTCATATCACACCCCCACCGCTTTCAGGAACACATCCTCCAGATTATCAACCTTGTACGATTCCATCAATTCTTTCGGCGTACCGTCCGCTATGATGCGGCCTTCCCTTACCATCGCAAGCAGATCGCACTTGCCTGCTTCATCCATGATGTGCGTGGTCACGATGATCGTTTTGCCTTCTTCTCGCTTCAGACGGTGCAATTCGTTCCAGACGGAAACCCGCAATTCAGGGTCGATACCGACAGTGGGCTCATCGAGGATAAGTATGCCGGGGTCCTGGATCAGGGCTATCGCCAGGGACAAACGGCGCTTCATACCCACTGAATAAGCCGCCGCCTTCTTTTTTAATTCTTGCGTCAGCTTCACCAGATCGGCCACATACGCGATCCGTTCCTTCTGCTCAACCCTATTGAGTCTGAAGAGCGAGGCAAAGAATTTGAGGTTCTCTTCGCCTGTCAATTCCGCATACAGGGCATCCGACTGCGCCATATATCCGATGTTCTGCAAGAGTTCCAGGCTGGGGACCCTTTTACCAGACACATGGACGGAACCCTTATCGGCTGCCTCCATTCCGACTATTATTTTGACAAGTGTGGTCTTGCCCGCGCCAGATGGGCCGATCAGGCCGTATATGCACCCTTTGCCGATGCTCAGGTCCACATCGCTCAGGACCAGTCTCTTGCTATAGCTCTTGACGACCTTATCCACCCTTATGATCGCATCAACAGCGACGTTCGCCCCATCTAACGGAATCATCATCCGCCCCCTTTTCCCGTGTCTGCCCAAATAGCCTGAGTTTTACCCCGGTGGATTCAATGGATCATATAGCACAAAAGCAGGAAAATATCTCGGCGTCATCAGAAAGTTGACCGGCTTGCCGTCACGGTCCGCGAAGATTGCAAAGTAATCGCCGTGCGCAGATGAAAACTCCGTCCTGACATATTTGAGGCCTTTGTCAGGGTATTGATTTGCAGCATAAATACTTGCTGAAATCCTGCCGATCAGCTGGGGAATAATGCCGCCTACCCATAGCGAGAGAACCGCCGCGATAATTATCGAGACCAGAATGAGCCTTTTGTTTTTCATCATCGTCCTGTCCTTATTATCATCGTCCCGTCCTTAAGACTTTACCACTAAATCGTCGATTGCCGCCTGATCAAAACCAACTATGATTTTGCCGTTGATCTCAATCACCGGTACGCCCCGCTGGCCTGATTTGCGGACCATTTCGGCTGCTGCATCCCTATCGCGTGATACATCCAGATCTTCATACTGGATATTCTTCGATTTCAGATAATTCTTGGCTACTGTGCACCACGGGCATGTCGGCGTGGAATATACTTTTACTGTCGTCATTGTAATTGCCTCCTTTGGCAAGCGATTTTTTAGTCGTTTGCCCCAAATTAATCTTACTTATTACTTACCTACTTATACGTTATATACCCCGTACGGGTATATGGTAACACTAAATTTTACTTTTTGCAAAGTATTTTAATCTGTGAAATTAATAAAACTTTGCACGGTCTTTACCAATTCGCTCAATACCTTTTTTTTATCTTCGGATGAGGCCGCCTTTTCTATGCATATGGCAGAATGATTCTCCAGAATGAGGCTGCCGACCTTATTGATAGCCGCGCGAACGGCCGCAATCTGTGTCAGTATGTCAACGCATTGTTTCTCTTCCTCGATCATCTTCTGGATGCCTTTCACCTGACCCTCGATCCGCCTGAGCCTCTTCAGCATATCCCCTTTTATCCCCACCTCATCTTTTATCCTCGCCTCATCTTTTATCCTCGCCTCATCTTTTTCCCTCGAATTATCTGCCTTATCCATCTTGCTCCACCTCATCCGACTCATTATATTTATAATTATATTTATAACTATCTTTATAACTATTTCTTGTAACTGATGCGTCGTCGAGGCTCCTGCCCTTTCTCCTGCTTATCGTTCTCTTGCATATAGCTTCGTTGACGGTCTCATATATTGCAAGGTAGAGCTTAGCCTGCTTTGCTTTTTCTTTGAATAGGAACCTTTTGCGTCTGACCGTGGAAGGGGCGATACCCGTATTTTTGACTATCTCTTTATCTGAATAGCCTGTGTATAACATCTCAAGCATTTCCCGCTGATTAGGGGTAAGGCCCGTATATCTCGAAGGATACGACGCGAGCGTATTGAACATATCTCCATGCTCTTCCTCAATATGAAATTGTACGGCTTTAACTGCCTCATACAATTTATCGCCGAACGAAAATACCTCGCCTGTCTGGAACTCCTTTCCACAGATAAGGCATGTGAATAATTGGTTATCAGGATTGTATGCGTACCCTTTTTTTATATCTTCAATTTTTGAATTCAGCAATATGTTTATCATCACAATGCACCTTTTCGCAAAACGTTCATTCCTACAGTAAACATTTTGCGTTTCGATTTTCATAGATTTTTATAACATATACACCCCGTTGTATTGACTTGCTATTGCTCTTCATCGGTCATTTTATAGTATTGCCATATCTTGTAATCGGCGACTTTTGCCTTGAGGTCGTCGG
>CAYWGM010000061.1:4077-6175 GCA_964457875.1 uncultured Eubacteriales bacterium
CGGTTCCTGAGCCGTATTTGCCGTTCTGATAAGGCATGTGGTTCTGTATCGATACAACGAAATCAAACATAGGCCTTTTATCACCGGAAGCCAGATGCCGGTTGAATTCGTCGATGATCCTCCTGACAAGGGCGTCGTCAGAAACCAGCCCGCCTTTATAATCCTCAGGCCTGCCGCCGAACTCACTGCCGAATTTATCGCCGAAGATCTGATCGTCGATTCCAAAATATCTGTAGACGTTCTGACGATTATAGAACCACGCTTCACCGGGGTGCATGAACATCGTCTTATAACCATTACCGGTAAAAAACCTTGGCAGCGACGCGATATCCTTCCTCACCAGGCGGAAAGCCGACGTGTTGGTCTCGCTCAGGCTAAGCGTCATGCATCCGGTAAGCACGTCATATTCGGTGTTTGCAGTACCGCCGCCATAATTCGGTACTATAAGGTGCCCGCTTATCCCTTCCTCGCTGATAGATCTGAAATTCTTGAGAGGGTCGTCGCCATCGCCGAATATCAGGTTTTTATTTAAAGAAATATCGGTAAACGCTTCGTTCATCAGCAAAATGACGTGCGGCTTCTTGCCTGCCGATGCATCAACGCCTGCCGTTCCATCCCTTGCCGCCTTGTCCCTGTACTTCGCTATCAGGCTCTCGGCATACTGTTTGCTGTAATTTGCCGGGACGTCGATGGAATATTTATTGAAGCTGTATAAAAAGCAATATACAAAGCCTTTTTTGTTGAAATTGTCGGTGACGTTGAAGCTGACCTTTGAGGTGAGTTTATTGTATAGGTCGTTTGAACGGTATATCGTATTATTCAGCCCAATCGCGATAAAAATGCAGACTACGGCGCCCGTTATCCGTAATAAAAGGCTCGTCTTCCTGCTCTTGACAAAAAAGCCGGCGGCGACGACTGCGGCGATAGACAGCAGCACACCCGCCACCAGGGCCATGTTGATCTTTATATTCATCCTTGTCACGATGGAAAGCGCCTCGGCGCCTAGCGTAACGTCTATGGGGACGAAGGGGTCGTCCCTGTACACTATCTTATAATTATTTATCAGCGAGGCCAATCCGAATAAAGTATAAACGATGGACGACGCATAGAAGACATTATTGGTCACGAAGTAAAAGAATACGACAAACAACAACACAGGTACGAAGTTGAGCACAAGAACCAGATAATTGGATTTGATACTGTCCAATACCTGGTAAATCGTATTCGGCTGCAGGGCGAAGTCAATCGCTGTGATTGTCAGGGCGGATAGAATAAGCAATACGACTGTTGCAGCCGTATTTAGTTTTACCCTTTTTAATTTTAACCTTTTTAACTTAAGGTTTTTCATCACCGATTTATTATATCACATGATTAAATTCCGATTTATTTTCAGATATTGATTTATTTTAAGGATTCATTAGAATTGAATCATGGAACAGTTTGTACAATTCATATGGCTTTTGCCATTAGGATTCGCGGTCGGTACGGCAGGCACTATGATAGGGGCCGGAGGAGGTTTTATCCTGATACCGGTATTATTGCTGCTGTACCCCGACAAAAGCCCCGAGACTATCACGAGCATTTCGCTCGCCATGGTCTTTTTTAATGCGTTATCGGGTTCATTCGCCTATGCCCGAATGAAAAGGATCGATTATAAATCCGGCTTGATTTTTGCGGCCGCAACATTACCCGGGTCGATACTCGGGGCTATCACAACATCGATTATCCCGAGGACTGTTTTCAACGCAATCTTTGGGATGCTGATGCTCGCCGCCTCCGTATTTTTAGTAGTGAGACCTGAAAACAAGAAATCGTCACCGGACATTCAGGCAAAAAATCAGATGATACGTATTCACCGCTCATTAACCGATATTGATGGTATACGTCATGTTTTTTCTTATAACCCGGTACTGGGGATCATTATCAGCTTATTGGTCGGATATATCTCCAGCTTGCTCGGGATCGGCGGAGGAATCATACATGTGCCCGTACTTGTGCACCTGCTGAATTTCCCTATCCACATAGCAACCGCCACTTCACACTTCGTTCTCGCGATTATGTCGTTTTCGGGTTCGATGGTGCATCTTGTATCGGGCAT
>CAYWGM010000061.1:6275-8853 GCA_964457875.1 uncultured Eubacteriales bacterium
ATCCCTGACCGATACTATCTCATTGGTCCGATAAGCATTTTCGCCCGCAAAAGCAAAACCTTGTTCCATATTGCCTCTTTGTGCGTTTATCAGCGCCAGTGCGATACAATAAGGGCTGTTTCGGACATCGCACGTCCTGATACAATGGAAATGGCAATTCACGGGGTGTTTCTTGCCTTTTTTTACTGCATCGATGAAACTGTTGCCGATCGCCCTTCCGGGCATACCGACAGGGCTGTCTATGATTTCTATATCCTTCTTTTCTGAACGGATATAGGCATTTTTGAATTCCATTGAGGCGTCACACTCATGAGTTGTTACAAAGCGCGTCGCCATCTGGACGCCGGATGCGCCCAATTCCATGAATCTGCGTATATCGGCTCCGTTGTATATGCCTCCGGCCGCAATTATGGGAATAGGCCCTTTATTACCATCCTCCCACGGTTTCATCTCGTTAATCACTTCCGGAATCAGTTTTTCCAGCGAATAATCACTGTCATCGAGCTGTTCCTTCCTGAAACCTAGGTGTCCGCCCGCCATCGGCCCCTCGACAACAATCGCATCGGGCAGGTAATCATATTTTTCATACCATCTTTTGGTGATGATACCGGCCGCCCTTGCCGAGGATACAATAGGAACGAGCTTGGTCGTTTTTTCATCTTTTTTTCCTGAAAGGAATTGAGGCAGGTTGAGCGGAAGGCCGGCCCCCGAGAAGATGATATCGATCCCTTCTTCAATGGCGGTCCTTGCCAGGTCGGCGAAATTCGTCAAGGCCATCATGATATTCACGCCAAGGATTCCTTTTGTCAATTCCCTGGCCTTCCGTATCTCTTTTTTTAGCGCCCTTATGCTTGCCTCTACGAAATTCGTAAAAAAATCGTTTTCACAGATACCGATACCCGCGGCGGAGATCACCCCGACGCCGCCTTCATTGGCCACGGCCGAAGCCAGAGACGACAGGGAAATGCCGATTCCCATGCCTCCCTGGATTATCGGGAGCTTGATTGTCATATTGCCTATTTTTAATCCATTCATATTTTAAATCCGTTCATTTTATCCCGCTTTTTGTCCTGACATATGTGAGTCTACCTTCGTAAACCTCATCAGTTGCTATTGAAACCGGTTTTCCTGCTTTGCTTCCCGAAAGCCGATCAAATTCATCTATCAGCTGCCTGGCCCTCTTTGAAACCAACATGCAAAGAGTATATTTATTATCGACCTTTTTCATCAACTTGCCCATCTGAAGGTTTATCATATTATAATACCTGATTCTCAATAACAGGTATCTTCATCGATATGAGCTTTTGTATATCCCTGAGACAGCCCTTTTCCTCATTATCGCAAAACGACACCGCGGTACCGCACATCCCGGCCCTTCCGGTACGTCCGATCCGATGCACATATGTCTCAGGCACATCGGGCATATCGAAATTTATTACGTGGGACAACTCCTGCACATCGATGCCTCTCGACGCGATGTCCGTAGCGACCAGCACCCTTGTGCGCTTCAGCTTGAAGTTGTTCAAGGCGATCTGCCGGGCCTGCTGTGATTTGTCGCCATGGATCACCTGGACGGCTATCTTCGCCTTGGCCAGATCCCTGGCTACCTTATCGGCCCTGTGCTTAGTCCGCGTGAAAACCAGCGCGGAATCCACTGATTCTTTTTTCAGCAGCTGAATAAGCAACGACTTCTTATCATTACGGTCAACGAAGTACACTTTTTGTTCAATAGCGTCTACAGTGGACGATACAGGCGCGACTTCGACCCTGACCGGGTTTGTCAGTATTGCGTTCACCATCTTCATGACCCCCTGCTCCATTGTCGCGCAGAACAGCAGTGTTTGTCTGCGGGACGGCAAATGGGACACGACCTTCTTCACATCGTGGGAAAATCCCATATCAAGCATGCGATCGGCCTCGTCAAGCACAAACATCTTAACATGGCTCAGATCGATATACCCCTGGTTCATCAGATCGAGCAGCCTTCCGGGCGTTGCCACAAGAATATCCACACCGGCCTTTAACGCGCTGGTCTGGGGATTTTGCGACACCCCTCCATAAATCACGGTATGTCTGATTCCGGTATATTTTCCATAAGCGGCGAAGCTCTCGCCGATCTGGATCGCCAGTTCCCTTGTCGGGGTCAGTACCAGGGCTTTTATTGCCCTTGGCCCCTTTTCGGTTTTTTGTCCTATATGTTTTTGTCCTTCATGAAGTATCTGCAGCATCGGAATAGCAAATGCGGCAGTCTTTCCCGTACCTGTTTGCGCACACCCAAGGACATCATTCCCATCAAGTATGACGGGTATGGCCTTTTGCTGTATAGGAGTGGGCGTAACATAGCCTTCCGTGTCCACAGCCTTCAGTATGGGTGTTACCAGGTTCAATTCCTCAAATTTCAATTTCTTCTCTCCTCTGTTTTTTCCTTATTCAACTACTAAAATAAAAAAGAGCGGACAACTCTTAATTTATTGAGTTTCCCACTCTATATTCCGAAGTTGAAAAAACAATATAATCACAGTATCATACCACATATTCAAATTTATAGCAAATCAAGGGCCTTCAATATCCCGTACAT
>CAYWGM010000062.1:0-8693 GCA_964457875.1 uncultured Eubacteriales bacterium
CGGCAGGATTCGATCTTCATCTTCCCAAGCCCGCCGAGTTATCTGTACTGGATAAGCTGCTCGCCGGTGTTCAGATGGTCTATAATAATATATAACAACATCAAACAATACATTCATTGAAGGAACCTTATTAATCTAATTTACATAATATAACTATAGTTAATGTCTCAAAATAGTTCAGTGGTATTTATATACCAACGATAAATTCTGCAATTGAAGAATGTTTTGATGAAGGAGTATAAGAATATGCAAAAATACGCCGTGCTCATGGCAGGTGGTTCGGGAACAAGGCTTTGGCCACTTTCAAAGGAAACATATCCGAAACAGTTCATTCCCGTAGAGGATAATTGTTCCATGCTGGCTCAGACCATTAAACGATTATGCAAGGTTGTTCAACCGGAGCATTGCTTTATTGTAACAAACCGGCTTTTAACGGGTATTACTAAAAAGATGGCATGTGAGTACATCCCGGAGGCGAATATCCTGTCGGAACCGGATAGGAAAAATACTGCCGCATGCATCGCTTATGTAACGCTTCTGCTAAATAAAAAACAAAAGGAAGGGATCTTTTGCTTTGTACCGGCAGATGGATATGTGAAAGATACGGAAAGCTATACTGAGGCTTTGCAGTTGGCATTCGACACCGCTGAACGGACAGACTGTCTCGTCGTCATCGGAGTCAGACCTGCCTATCCTTCGACCGAATATG
This sequence comes from uncultured Eubacteriales bacterium, assembly GCA_964457875.1. Classification (GTDB taxonomy): domain Bacteria; phylum Bacillota; class Clostridia; order Acetivibrionales; family CAYWGM01; genus CAYWGM01. Next base: position 710 of record CAYWGM010000062.1, read on the forward strand.
GCTATATACATGTCGTACCCGCAACGTGTGCAGATGCGAAAACATCACGAGTTTTGGATTTTATTGAGAAACCGGCTCTCGAGGTTGCACAAGAACTTGTCCGTTCGGACGATTATCTTTGGAACTGTGGGATCGTGGCTGGCACAACAGATGCCATTATCCGGAATATAAAAGAATTCATTCCCGAGCATTACAATAAGCTTTCAGATGCATTGGAAAAAAAAGAAAGCGAAACCTCTATCACCTTTGAAGATACCTACCGCGGGATACAAAACATTTCCTTTGACAACGGAGTTCTTGAAAAATGCGCTTCATCGCTGTTTGCCGTAAGGGCATCGTTTGACTGGGATGATATCGGCAGCATCGATGCTTTGGCAAAAACTCTGGAGCCGGATTCCGAAGGCAATAGGGTAAAAGGGCGCCATATCGGAATCGATACGACTAATTCCGTCATTTATGGAAAAGATATCGCCATTTGTACGATAGGCATTGATAACATGATCGTAGCTGGTACAAAAGATGAAGTGCTGGTTTGCCCCAAAAATAAACCTCAGAAGATAAGAACCCTTGTGGATAAATTGAAACAGCAAGGCTATGGGGATCTCATTTGAGAACCCGGGCATGCACGGGGGGAAGAACCGAATGGATAATAAGCGGAAGGGCTTTGAAATAATCCGAGACACATGGCTTGCCGCGAGGTGCGACTTCTTCATCGGCAATGGATATTCCAATGTATCGACAGCCGTCGGTGAACTAAAAAATTGGAGGAATGACAGGATCAATTTCTTATATTGACTGAGAGGAACAATGAAATGGGAAAAAGCAAATGGATCGAAATATTCAAGGCCATGCGGCTCATCCGATTGATTGAACAAAGGATCAATGATGAATACAAGTTTGACGAAATCAAAACACCAATTCATCTATCGATTGGGCAGGAAGCGGTGGCGGCCGGTGTTTGCATACACCTTAAAAAGGATGATTATATTTTCGGCACCCATCGAAGCCATGCGCAATATATTGCAAAAGGCGGAAACATCAAAAAAATGATTGCCGAATTGTATCTGAGAAAAACCGGATGTGCGTATGGCAGAGGCGGGTCGATGCATCTTGTCGATCCGGACGTGGGGATACTTGGTTCTTCCGCCATCGTCGGCGGAAGTATACCGCTGGGAACCGGCACGGCTTTGGCATCCAAGCTACTCATGAACGACAAGGTAACCGTCGTATTTTTCGGCGATGGTGCTGCCGATGAAGGCACATTCCACGAAAGTCTCAGCTTTGCTTCACTGAAAAAGCTGCCTGCGGTATATATATGTGAAAACAATTTTTACGCCATTAGCTCGCATCAGCTGTCACGGCAGGTCGGCGACAACATTTATAAATGGGCGCAGAATTATGGAATGCCGGGTTTCCGGATTGACGGAAATGATGTAACGGAAGTTTCCGAATACGCCGAAAAAGCTATTACCGGATGCCGGAATGGTGCAGGTCCCACCCTGATCGAATGTCTGACCTACAGGTGGAAAGGGCACATCGGAACAGCAGACGATGTAGGGGAGGGCTATAGACCGAAGGAAGAATATGACTATTGGATTTCGAGGTGTCCGATAAAGCGGTTATCGGAATTCCTGAAGGATATGGGAGTTATGACCGATGAGCTTATGACAAACATCGACCAGGAAATAAACGGTTTGATAGAAGATGCATTCCGTTTTGCGCAGAGCTCTCCAAAGCCTTCACCCAATGAGCTGCTGGATTTTATATATGCAGACTAAAAACAAACTATGTGTACTGCTTATTCGAAAGGAGATTTTTTATGCCTTGGACGACAGTTCAAGTAGAAAAACTGGATAACTTTTTTATAATAGACGATGCTTCGGGTGATCGTGTGCTCAATTATAGGGATGCGCTGTATGAGGCCCTAGATCAATCACTCGCAAGAGATCCGAGAGTATTCATCATGGGTGAAGGTGTGGATGATACTGCAGGTGTTTTTGGGACTACCAAAGGATTGAAAGAGAAATATGGCGCAAACAGGGTGTTCGATACTCCGATATCAGAAAATTCGTTGACAGGAATAGCAGCCGGAGCTGCCATGGCTGGCTTAAGGCCCATATTCATTCATGCCCGGATGGATTTCCTTTTGCTTTCATTTGACCAATTGGTGAATCACGCTTCAAAATGGTTCTATATGTTCGGAGGGAAGGTAATGGTTCCTATGGTGGTAAGAACCATCAGCGCCAGAGGTTGGGGATCCGGAGCACAGCATTCACAGTGCATTCAGGGAATGCTGATGAATGCGCCCGGATTGAAGATAGTTGCCCCCGCCACCCCTTATGATGCAAAAGGATTGATGATATCAGCCATTATCGACAACAACCCGGTTCTGTTTGTGGAACACCGATGGCTGCATAAGACAACGGGATATGTACCCGAAGAGCCCTATTCCATTCCTATCGGCAAAGGTGTCATCCGGCGGAAAGGAGAAGATATCACAATTGTAGCCGTGTCCTATATGCTTGTGGAGGCATTAAAGGCTGCAGAAAAGCTTCAGGAATCAGGCATATCCGCTGAGGTCGCAGACCTCCGAACTTTGAAACCCTTGGATGACAAAATACTAGCAGAATCTGTCTCGAAAACCGGAAGGCTTCTGATTGCCGATACTGGATGCAAAACAGGCGGCGTAGCTTCTGAAATAGCAGCTGTTGCAGCAGAAAAAGCATTCAACCTGTTGAAAAAACCTATCAAACGTGTGTGCTGTCCCGATATCCCCACACCCACCAGCGATGTACTGGAAAAAGCCTATTATCCTACCGCAGATGATATTTTTATCGAAGCAGTCAATTTAGTGAAAGAATGAAAAGAGGATGATCATGGATAAGATAATTGAGCAGGACTGCCTTGAATATATTGAAAAAATCAATTTGACGCCTTTAAGGGATAAAACCGTTTATATTACAGGGGCTAACGGACTCATTGGCACATATATGATTTATATGCTTCATCTTGCCAATGTTGTCAAAAAGGCCGGGATAAAAATTGCCGCTGTCAGCAAAAGCCCTCCCTGCAGCCACCTTCAGGATATCCTCAAGGATCCCTATACGTTTTATACGTCGGATCTTAACAGACCAGACTGCAATTGCTTCGAATTGAAGGCCAACTATATTATCCATGGAGCGACCTATGCACAGCCGAAAAAATTCATACAAAACTATATGGAGACCATTCATCTTAATACGACATTAACTGAAAGGCTACTGAAAAAAGCAAAAGACGATGGCGCTACCATAATGTTTTTAAGCTCATCCGAAGTATACGGCGACCCCGATGAAAAACATATCCCTACCAGGGAAGATTACGCAGGCTTATGCTCTCCTGTGGATATACGGGCAATCTATTCAGAGTCGAAACGCATGGGTGAAACCTTGTGCTTCGCCTATAGAAACTTTGAAGCAGTTAACGCAAAAATCGCTCGGATTTCCATGACATATGGGCCCGGTATAGGCTTGAAAGACGAAAGGGTTCTTGCTGAATTCCTGAGGCAGGCCTTTTATAAAAAAAAGATTGTAATGATGGATGACGGAAATAAGATTAGGACATTCTGCTATATTGCTGACTGCGTACTGATGCTGCTTCACATATTGATCTATGGAAAAGACTTTGTATATAACGTGGGAGGAAAAGACAGCATCAGCATACGTTCTCTTACGGAAGAAATCTGTCTGCTGACAGGAAGCACATTGTCTGAAGAAATTACATGCGAAGAAAAATTTCAGAACGTCAAGGTTTCTCCGAGGATGGTAAAGCTCGATATTACAAAAGTCTGCGCTGAATTTTCCCTTCCGCCTTTCAAGCCTTTCCGTGAAGGTCTGGCCCGCACCATTGAGTGGAACAAGGCAGTAAACGGGTTATCCTGCTATAAAAATCCCGGGCCCTTAATCCCCGATCCATAAACCGGTACCTTTTTTTCGGCAGCCACACACATAAAGCAATAGGTATACATAATATAAACTTAAAGAAAAGTATTAGAGAGGGACAATTGTGAGGTGAACCTTAAATGGCAGATGACAGATTCCTGTTAATTAAACCTTGGTGCTACAGGTTATGGTCCGATGTGGAGCATGTTATGGGTCAGCTTCTGATCGCCGAAATCACCAACCGGGTTCCCGTTGTTTATTGGCCGACCCACTGCCTGCATAACGGATTCATTCATACAAACGGGTTTGAATTATATTTTGAACCTATATATGATTATAACATTTTCAATTTAATCAAACCCGGATACACCTTCTATCCACCCTTCTGGGATGCTGACAATCTGCTGGCGGAAGACCTTTATAAGGATACATGGGTGTATAGAAGCATTGGCGATCTCATAAGCAGCAACGCCAATGTGGTCGTCGGAGACGTATATTTTTCGATCTTGGAAATTATTCCTTTCATCAAAAAGGATAATGCGGCATACGGCATGACGGCCAGAGAGATTTACCGTTACCTTTACAAGAAGTTTATAAGTATCAAGAGGGACATTCTTGCAGAGGTGCAGGGATTTTACCAATCATGGCTCAAGGACCGGCATCCTTTGCTGGCAGTTCATGTTCGGAAAGAAGAGGATGGCTTAGTCATCGATGAAAGAAAGGACATGGCTGATGAGCATTATTGGCACAGGAATAACAGGAAATATGGAGAAAAACGTATAAAGAACCGGAAAGGAAAATACCTTTTTTTAGGAAAGGGGAAAATGCTGAAGGCTAATATGGAATATCATGCAGAGATCCGCAAACTGATGAACAAATATACTATCCGGGGAATATTCCTTCTCACCGACAGTGAGGAATTGAAAAAGGAATTCCGGAAAATGTACAACGACCTGATTGTGTCTACAGACTGCAAGCGAATATCCGGCAGTGACCTGGTATGCAATCTGGAAAACCCTATGGTGAAAAGAAGAAGAGGAATTGAGACAGTTAAGGATGCGTATATTGCCGCCCAATGCGACTTTTTTATCGGGAACGATTTCTCCAGCATGTCACGGGCGATATACCGGTTAAAAGACTGGCCTGCAGCAAATGTCACCCTTCTTTTCCGTCAAAGGGGGAAGCGCAAATACCCTGTTAATGCAAATATGATTACAGCCACGGACAAAAAAATACTACATTCATTTATGGAGTATGTGAAAAGACTTTACCGCAGAATAAAGAAAAAACTAAATATCGGGGGTGGTGACATTGAATAGTGATCGGTTCCTGCTCATTAAAAGCTGGGGTTGCGGTTTCTGGTCCGATGTGGACCATGTGATGGGACAATTGCTGGCTGCTGAACTTACCGACCGGATTCCAGTCGTTTATTGGGGGACAAATAACCTTTATTCGGAATCCTTTAAAGGAAATGCCTTTGAATCATATTTTGAACCTATATCCGGTTATACCGTGAAAGATTTGAACCAGACCGACTTTACCTATTACCCCCCCATTTGGAACGTAAAAAACCTGATGGTGGAGGATTTGGATAAAGTGGCCTGGGCTTACCGTAACCTGGGTGATATGATGCAGAGCAATGCTAATGTGGTGGTCAGTGATGTCCATTATTTTATTCGTCCTATGCTCCATTATATCGGCAAAAGCCATTGGGCTTATGGAATGACTGCCCACCAGATATACCGATGCCTGTTTGATAAATATATCAGACTAAAACCAGATATTCAGGAGGAAATACAGCAATTCTATGATGAATTCATGAAGGACGCAAAACCGCTGCTCGGAGTTCATATCCGGGGCGGTGACAAAGTACGCGAAGTGGAAATTAAGCAGTATGGTATTCAAAAAATCCTATTGCTGACAGACTGCGAGGAAATTCTCGCCAATTTCCAAAAGCAGTACGGGCAGATGGTGATTTTCACCGATTGCAAAAGGGGACAGCTCAAAGACACGGAAAACGCCCCGCACCTTACTAATTATTCCGAAAGAAGGCGTAAAGGGATAGAGATCATCAAGGATACCTACCTTGCTGCTATGTGCGATTTCTTTGTAGGCAATGGGTATTCCAATGTATCATTTACGGTAAAACGCTTGAAAGACTGGCCGGACAACAATATTATCCTTTTCTATAGGGATTTGGTGCATGAGCTTAAGCTGGCTAAAAAACGCGTAAAAACCGATCGAAGGAGAAGAAAAATGGAAAAGATTCATCATATAACAGAATATCCTGAATTATACGGAGGTGTGAATGCGTATGCAGACGAATCGATATCTATTAATAAAATCATTGGGTAAAAGCATTTGGGCTGACATGGATCATGTCATGTGCCAGCTTCTTGTCGCTGAATTGACCAACCGGAATCCGGTTGTATACTGGGGTATGGAGAGTCTGTACTGTGAGTCCATTGCTACAAATGCGTATGAGCTTTTTTTTGAACCGGTTTCCGGCTTTACGGCCAATGAAATAATCCGTCCGGGATATTCTTTTTACCCACCTGCATGGAATCCGGAGAACATTCTTGCAGAAGATAGTGACAGGTTTAAAATGGAATACCGTGATTTGAAAAGCCTGATGAATAGCGAAGCAAATATCGTCGTCAGTGATATTTATTATCCGCTGAGTTCCATATTATCATGGGCTAACAGGACACACTGGTCTTTTGGGAAAACCCCCTATCAGGTTTACCGGTACCTTTTTGACAAATATCTAAGGCTAAAACCTGAAGTGAAAAAGGAAATCAAAAGATACATCAATACAACTCCCAACTTCAGGGATGAAAAGCCAATACTCGGGATTCACTGCCATTCGAATGCTGTTGTGCATGAAGTAGCACAGATTTATGATATGAATGAATTCTACAAGCCCTATATCTGGCAGTTTATTGTACGGTATAACATCAGGCATGTCTTCTTGATAACAGACTCCAAAAAGACACTGAAGCAATACAAAAAATTGTATGGCGTAAACGGCATGCTATTATATACGGATAGTAAAATTCGGCCTCTAAAGGAGCGGATACCGACATACCTTCTGAACTATCCGAATAAAAGGCACAAAGGCGTGGAGCTGATCAAGGATACCATTGACGTCATAAAAGACACATACCTGGCTTCACAATGTGACTTTTTTATTGGCAACGGTTATTCAAACCTGTCAAATACAGTAATGCGGTTTAAGGATTGGCCCGAAACCAATATCAAACTTTTATATTAAATGGTTGTTTTCAAGAAAGAGGAGGGATGATTTTTGGACTCGAATGAACTGAAATATCTGGAATTGATAAAGAGCAGATATCCCCAACTGGACCTGGCCAAAATCGAATTTAATAAAACCGATGGGTGTTATAGTGATATCGCTGTTGTAAATAATGAGTTGACGTTTAAATTTGCTAAATATGATTGGAGTGCCGCCTACCTGAAAAACGAAGCGGACGTAATCCGTTTCATTCGGGATTTTATTGCCTTGCCTTTGCCAGATGTGGAGTTAATTGGCCCAAACGTATCCAGGCATCATTATATCAAAGGCTCACCACTATACCGGAATGTCATGCTGAAATTGGATTACCAGACACAAGATACCTTTGCACGACAGATTGCAGCTTTTTTAAAGCAATTGCACTCCATCCCGATAAAGAAAGCACAACATGCGAAAATCGGCGATTCCCGGTTTAACCTGTCACGGGAAGATTGGCTGGCTGAACTGGAAACGATGCAAAAAATAATATCCCCTTATTGCACAAACTATGTAAGAGAGTATCTGCGCCAGATTATCCAACCTGTTATCAGCGATGAGGAATTTTTTGAATTCCAGCCCGCACTTATCCATGGCGATTTGTCGCCAAACCACATCCTATTTGATCAAGCGACCCGGAAGATCAATGGTATCATAGGGTTCAGCAATGCAGGACTGGGCGATCCCTCCTATGATCTGGGAATGCTTCTTGATCATCTGGGAGAGGGCTTTATAAAACAGGTGCATAAGTATTATCCGATTATTCCTGCAT
>CAYWGM010000063.1:0-8645 GCA_964457875.1 uncultured Eubacteriales bacterium
AAGGAATCTGAAAAGCTTAAGCATATCATATCAACCCCCAGACAGCTCTTCAATCGGTCAATCATACAGTCAATTAGTTTATCATATAGTCAGTTAGTTTAACATACACAAATAAAAGTTTAAAATCTGTTAAAATGGATAAAGGTTTTCGGTATAAATGCAGAGAATATACTATCCATAGATGCTGATAATCGCTGCGGCGGGCTAATTTCAAGGCTTATGCATACATTTATGGCAATCCGTGTCAGAATAATTGCTTTGATGCTAATAGTTATTTATCTATTGTTAATAGTCCCTGTTTATTTATCCGGCAGGAATAACCTTGCCTTAATGGCTTTTGGAATTGACGCGAGCATTTCGCAGCTCTTTATAGATCAATCGGATGCATATGATAATATCCATGCAACCGCCGAAGGTACGTTCATACAGTGGTGGCTCGTCCAGGATTGGGATGAGAAAGCCTGGTTCAGGGAATTCGCCGCATTAAAGGAAGCCGGCATGAAATACATCATCCTTGGTCCGACGGCGTTTTATAAGGGCAACCTCTTAAGCGGGACCGGGTCTACAAGTGTAATATTCCCGATGCAGTCACCAATGCAGTCACCGATGCAACAGTCTCCGGGATTACAGATACCGGCATGGCTACCGGGGTTGCAGGTATCGGAAGCGCAACCGGAAGCGCAACTTTCGGAGCAACTTGTGGAGCAACCGGTGGCGCATCCTTCTGGATTTTTGACTATCAGGCGTGCAGATGGGACTGACTATCCCGATGTCGTCGATATTTGCCTTCGTACCGCCAAAGAATTCGGATTCCGGGTTTTTATCGGATTGAATTACAGCGATGATTGGTGGAACAGCCAGTACAGCAGGGAATGGGTGACAGCGCGGGTAAACGAAGGCAACAGACTGGCCGATGAATTATGGCGTCGGTATTACGATAAATACGCCGGAACCTTTTACGGGTGGTACTGGTGCTGGGAAGTGAACAACTCTTTATTGCGCCAGTTCAACCTGCTCAATTCGTGGGAAGTCCTGGCTGAAACCCTCAGGATGCAGACCGAATACCTTGAGAAAACAGGCAAGAGGCTTCCGGTCATGCTTTCGCCGTTCATGGACCGCAGATTCGGTTCTCCTCGGATAAACGCCGAAATGTGGAAATACGTTTTTGCCCGTTCAGGGCTCAGGGAAGGGGATGTCTTCTGCCCGCAGGATAGCATCGGATCAGGAGGCCTGAACATTGACGACCTGCCGGTATGGTTTGCCGAACTGCGTAAATCGGTCGATACATTGCCGGGGTTGAAATTTTGGTCGGATACCGAGACTTTTGTTTCATCCGATTGGAGCGGAGCTCCGATAAATCGTTTTGTACGGCAGATGCAAGCCGTCAGCCCGTATGTCGATAAGCAGATAACTTTCGCTTATAGTCACTATTATAGCCCGAACATCGTTAATGACGGATTTCACAAGACATATACCGGATATGTGAAATCGGGGATTCTTGATAAGGATGCGCCCACAGCGCCGAAAGGATTTTCGGCTGTTCCCGGTTCAGATGGTAAGGCGTATCTGAAATGGGAGTCTTCATCGGATAATATCGGGGTTTGCGGATATTATGTTTACCGTAACGGCAAGATGGTAGCAAACCTTCAGGTACCGAGGAAAAGTATGACGGATGATCAACAGGAGGCTCCTGTAAGCATGGAGGATGTATATCCTGATGCGCAAAAAACATACTCTTATGAAATAAAGGCGTATGATTTCGCAGGTAACGTATCCCAAGCCGTCGCAACAGTCATGTCAGCCGCTCATTAGCATCGTTTTTATATTGCGAAGGCCACAATCCGGTTTTCTTTTTAAAAGATTCACTGAAGTAGAATTGATTTGAGAAACCAACCATTGAAGCAATATCTTTTATGAACATATCCGGTCTGGTTTTTATCAATTCCTGCGCTTTTTCTATCCTTAATGAGGTTATATACTCAGATGGGGTCATACCTTTGTACTCCTTGAAAAGCCTGCTCAGATAGGAAGGCACAAGGCCGAATTTTTCCGATAAAAGTTGATTGCTGACAGGTTCGGTCATATTGACCCTTATAAACGCTTCAATATTCTGCATTAAAATGGTCTTGTCATTTCTGGCAGGGATTACCCGGCCTGCCGATATGATTCTTTCAACGAGAAACCATGTGTTTTCGAATAGTTCTTCATAGTTGTATGAATTTACAAGTACTTCATTGATGCTCAGCTCATTATCCAATGTGCTTTCATATGACCCTGAAATGTTTATGCGCTGTATGATATTCATCACATATCTCAGAGATTTCTCTATTATGATTTGCGGGTATTTGCAATTTTCCCACTGGTCAAAAAGTCTCTGCATTTCAGATTTTAGTATTTTGATGTTACCTTGTCTGGCTGACATTGCGATCCGGTTTTCAACATATGAATCTATAACGGATTTTTGGTTAATGATTGAATCGTTTTTATTATTGTCCCGGGCATAAGCTTTGATTATTTGCGACATACCTATTGTTACGTTTTTGCTAAGCAATTTACGAAGGTCCTGGGCTGACCGGGCGATATCTTCCGGTCTTTTGACTGGCATTCCGACAATCATCGTAATAAAAAAACGGGGTGAAGAGATACTCGAAAAAACGCCTTTCGACAGGATATCGACTTTTGTCGGATCAAATCCGTTCATGCCTGCCACCAAAACTTTTTCAGCGCCGGATTTAACCGTAAATGACCACAGGTTTTCATTTGTATCAAGATGCCTGCGGGCAATACCCTCTAAATCGAATTGCCCCAGATAGTCCCTGGCCGGACATGAATAGTCTGCGGTAAAAGCCATTAACGGACCGGCACAGATCAGCATTACAAGATAATCGGGATATATCAGATCGATAATAGACTTTTCGCTGATATGCGTATTGCCTTCCAAAATTTCATGAACCAACCGCCTGTTCTCATCATTTGTTTTATTGCCAAGATCTTCTGCTATGGCCTCTAGCAGATTTTTTAATGAATCTATGGAAACAGGTTTCAATATATATTCGATTGCGCCATGCTGCATAGCCTTCCTTGCGTATTCAAAATCCTGATAACCGCTTATTATGACCACTTTTACATCCGGAAGGACTTTTCTGGCATGTATGAGGAAGGCTATCCCATCCATCACCGGCATCCGGATATCAGTAAAAATGACGTCAGGCCGCACTGTACCAAGCAAGGGAACAGCTTCGCTGCCGTCATAGGCGCATGCGACCACTTTGAACCGGTTATCTGTGCATTCTATCGATTTCTTAATACTTCTTAATATAGGAGGCTCGTCTTCGACGATCATGGTCCTTATCATGGGATATTCCCCCCAATCATAACGTTTGCGCCTTTCAGCCCGTTATTCCCGATTTTAAATATTACATTGCCTGAATATAAAATCTTCAGCCTCATAAATGTATTGAGGAGTCCAAGCCCACCCAGTTTCAGGTCTTGCATATCGGGCAGAGCCTGTGCCGAGATGCTTTCAACTCTCTGCAGCAAATCAGAAAGCTCTTTTTTATTAAATCCCCGTCCGTTATCACAAACTTTCATAAACCAGCAATTATCTATCTGGCCTACTGAGACCCTGATGTCCCATGGCGGGGAAACGCCTTTGAATCCGTGCCTGAAACAGTTTTCGATGATCGGCTGCAGTATTAGCTTGGGCACGCCAATCTCCAGGATGGCGGCATCTTCGTGGATGGTATATGTAAGTCTGTCTTCATATCGTTCTTTCATCAAATCGAGATAATTTTTTATGTGCTCGAGTTCATCTTTAATCATTACGTCCTTATGCTGGCTTGAAGTGGTATATCTCAGCATATTGGACAGTTTGCAGCACATATTCATGATCTTCATATTTCCGTCATCTTGACCTGCGGCGCTGATGACTGAAAGCATATTATAAAGAAAATGAGGGTCCATCTGAGACTGCAAAACGAGCAATTGTGATTTTATTTCCCGGGAACGGAGATAGACGACCTGCTCCATAGAATCCTTCATGCGCGCGAGCATTTCTTTAAAGGCCTTGTTAAGCTGCATTATTTCGTTATTATCTGTGTATGTGATCTCGGCATGCAAGTTATCGAGATTGATCGAGCTTACGGATTTGCGCAATTGCTTGAGCGGTTTTGTAAGATTATTGGATATCACATATACGACGGCAAGTGTGAGTAACAATATACCGATGCCGGCAAGAGTGATTACCCAGCCCAGAAAACGTGCCGGAGCGATGAGGTTCTCCTTTGTCTGAACCGTAACAACCGTCCACCCGGACAAGTTTGAAGTGAAATAGGTCAGAAGCTCATGTTTGCGGGTCTGCGGATTGAGGAACTCAGTATTGTCATTTATATTGACCAAAATCCTGGAATGATAATAATCTGCCGATTCCCTTTCTTCGTTATTGTTGAGACTATTATAAGGGAATATTATGCTTCCGTCTTTATCAAAAAGGTATACCTTCAGGTCTTTTTCGTTTGACAGCTTCAGGATGCTTTTTAATTTATCATATGATTGCTGCACTTCTACCAGACCGAACGAGGTGTATGTGTCAAAGTCCTTGATTTCCCTCAGCAGCGAAATAAAGACAAGGTTTTCGTCGTCTGACCAGAAATCCTGATGTGAAATAGCGATGAACCGGTTTTTGTCGCTTGGAAGCATGGTACCGTACCATTGTGTGTAGTAATCGGACGACGTCCTTCTATGAATCGCATTGACTGAATCGGGTATGCCCATGCTGAAGTAGTTGCCGTAAGCATCAAAGAGGCTGATCCTGTAGAATTGGTCATTAGGGACATTTAAAGGAGCAAGGATGTCGTATACTTTTTTATTTTCAGGGATGTTTTGTTCAAAATAATTAGACTGTCTGTCCGAGGTTTTCATTGACGAAAAGATATCCCTTACGACAGGATTTGTTACGATATATAGGGCAATCCTGTCCATGCCTGTCAGCAATCCGTCAAGTTGTTCTGATGTCTTTTGCGTAAGCTGCGACATGTTTTCTACTGCACGGTTTTCCAGAAGGCGGGATATGTAGAAATAACACGCTACAAGTGAAAACATGATTAGTACGGTTATTATTACGGAATAATTAATGAATAGCTTTGTATGAAAATGCATCCCTTTTTTCATATATAAAAATTATAGCATATGAATAAATTGATATATATCAGGCCTTCCTTCATTTTAAAAAATTGTATGTACGATTTTTGCTTTTGTGTATTCTGTATTGAATCCGGCTGCTTATAATATTTATTATAGGGCGCCTTAAATCATTCGAAAAATGTCCGGGAGGTAAAAACTATGAAAGGAAAAGTGTTTAAAGTACTACTGACATTTATCCTCGTCATTGCGGTGCTGCTCAGTGTCGCATGCAGCTCTGCAAATAAGGGTAATGAAACATCCACTGCCGGCAGCCAGGAGACAAATCAGGTCGAGAAGAAAGAAGTCAAGATATCATGGCTCGAATCGCAGGCAAACTACAAAGACATCTTCAAAGACATGGCGGCTCAATTGCAGAAGGATGAGAACATAAGCGTGGATTTCCAAGTGATACCCGACGACCAGTATTATAATCTGTGTAAAGCCAAATTGGCGACATCCGAGGTTCCTGACATCATTGGCTACAATACACCGCAATGCAATGTGGAGCTGAATGCGCACACGACCTGCGTCGACCTGAGTAACGAACCGTGGGTGGCGCGGCTGTCGAACAAGGATTTTCTGCTGGATTCCATAGATGGCAAGATTTATGCCTTGCCGAGGGAATCATCATCGTTTTTCGGCCCTGTTTATTACAACAGGAAGGTTTTTAAGGATTTAGGGATATCGGAAGAGCAACCCACAACATATAAGGCGTTTCTTGATGTGCTTGAGCAGATCAAGACGGCAGGAAAAGACAAGGGGATCATTCCGATACACATAGGGACTAAGGACAGCTGGACGATGCAGATATTTACAACGCTCGGATTTGCTGTGGCTTTGTATCCTAATGACAAGGCAACCTGGGAAAAGCTATTGACAAATAAGATGAAATGGACAGAAGTTCCGGAATTCCAGGAAGTTCTTGCAGATTACCAGTTTATACTCAAGAATTACGTCAACAGCGATCTTCTTTCAGCAAATTACGAGATGACTAAGGAAGCGGTTGCGACCGGTAAAGCCGCTATGCTGATAAATGGTGAGTGGACTGCCGCGGACATTATGGCCAAATGGCCGGATACCGACCTTGGCGCATGGATCCTGCCGTATAAAGATAATATGATTATGGGTACCGGGGCTTTCGTCCATGGATTGTTTGTCCCGAAGGCCGGCAAACAGGTTGAGGAAACAAAAAGATTCCTCGATTTATGGTCTCAGCCTAAATACCAGGATATCTATTTCGAGAAATTTCCGGGTTTTCCAGGCTTCAAGGATGTCAACGGCGGTAAGGTCATACCATGCGTAAAAGCATTGGTGGACAATTATATTATCACAGGTAAATATACAATTGAAATGAACGGCAACCTGGGTGTAGCCGTGCCGTTGAATCCCGAATTCTGGGCGTTCCTTGTTGAAATGGCCGCCGGCGGTAAAACGCCCAAACAGGTTATGGAGGCGTATGACAAGAAATTCTCTGATTTCATGAAAACACAGAAGCAGCCGGGATTTTGACCTGAGTATTTGACCTAAGGTATTTGACAATATGAAGCGGTGATTGCCGTCCTGCCCTGTCTTTAAGGATGGTGCTAAAGGATGGGGCTAAAGGATAGGGCAGGGGGCTTGCCGCGAATAAAACCGCGAATAAAAGAGGGGTCATGATGGACAGGAGACTTAAAAAGCTTTATCCGAATACATTCGCCTATCCTGCTTTGTCCGTTTATGGGATATTCTTCGTATTACCGGTTATAGCAGCGTTCGTACTGGGATTTACAGATTGGAATATCAGTAGGGTTTTTTCACCGGAATTCAATGGCTTAGCCAATATCATCTATTTATTTCAGGATGAGTATTTCATCTTATCTGCGAAGAATACCGCCATCTTTGCAATTATCACCACCTCTCTGAAGGTATTGATCGGTCTTTTGCTATCCCTTGCCGTCAACAGACCTTTGTTTTCCAAAAACTATCTCAGGACAATTTTTTTTCTGCCTGCCATTTTGAGTATGGTTATCATAGGCATCCTGTTTTTTGCCATATTCCGGATGGAAGGTATGCTCAATAATTTTCTTGAGATCGTCGGGTTGGCCAATCTGCAAGTCGATTGGATGGGGAACAGGTATACCGCTCTTTATTGCACGATTGTTGCCGAGATATGGAAATGGAGCGGTTTCACAATGGCCATATTCCTTGCCGGATTACAAAGCATACCTTATGATTATTACGAAGCCGCAAGGATCGATGGAGTCTCGCCTTTCAAACAGTTTGTCCATATTACATTCCCGCTGATAGCCCCTGCTTTCAGCATCGCGTTTACAATGAACATCATTGGCGGATTAAAGGTTTTCGAGCAGGTATACGTGATCACTAACGGAGGTCCAGGGTTTTACTCGCAGGTCCTCGGTACTTATATCTTCAGGACGTTCTCGGAAGGTATGCTGGGAAGATCGACGGCAATGGGCATGTTGCTGTTCGTTGGTGTTTTTGCCTTCTCGGCGTTGTTCAATTCCCTGTTGAGAAGACGAGAGGTAGAGGCATGATCAAATCTGTCAAAAGAAGGATAGGTCTTATTGCGCTGGAAATGTTCATGTTGTTAGCCAGCCTGATTGTAGTGATCCCTTTGCTTATAATGATATTCGGCTCATTGAAAAACCCTGCAGAAGCTGCGCAATTCAGCCTGGCGCTTCCGACACAATGGAGATTTGAAAATTTTTATGTGGTTTTTAAAGAGGGCGGAATTGCCAATGCGATGAAAAACAGCTTTCTGATCACATCAATGTCAGTTGCAATAATCGTTATATCATCTGCGCTTTGTTCGTTTGTTATCACAAGGAAAAAGTCGATTTATTCAAAAGTGCTTTACAACGTATTCATCATGGGTATGGTTGCGCCGCTGCAGATAATAACCACATTCGGCCTGCTCAAGCTGCTCAACATCATAGGTTCGTATTTTGCTGTAATAATGGTGTTTTCCGCATACCAGATCCCCTGGAGCGTATTCATATTTTGCGGATTCATCAAAACAATTCCCCGTGAAATGGACGAAGCGGCCTTTGTTGACGGAGCCAAGCCGGTTATGTTGTTCTTTAAAGTGATACTGCCGTTATTAAAGCCTGTGCTTGCTACAACGATAGTGATATTTTCGATGTCTGTCTGGAACGATTTCATGATACCTCTTTACTTTTTCAATACATCAGAGAAATGGCCGATGCCATTGACAGTATATAACTTCTTCGGACAGTATTTCAGCAATTGGAATTATGTCTTTGCAGACCTCGTCCTTACTGCATTGCCTGTGACGATACTATATTTATGTTTCCAGAGGTATATCATCGCAGGTATGACGGCAGGCGCCGTCAAGGGTTAAAAAAATCGCAATTCATGTGTATAATCAGGTGTATAATATTGTATTAGAAATAATTTGCCGGAGGCGATTTTATAATGAAAGTAATGTGGCTGACAAAACCCGA
>CAYWGM010000064.1:0-8358 GCA_964457875.1 uncultured Eubacteriales bacterium
ATCGACGAGATCGCCGCGCAGGGATACAGTCTCAATCCGGGGCGCTACGTAGGTGTCGCCGCAGGAGTCGAAGAGGATGAAGAGGAGTTCGCCATCCGCCTCGAAACACTCCAAGAAGAACTCGAAGTTCTCAATGCCGAAGCGCATGAATTGGAACGGCGAATTGCGGAGAATGTAGCGAAGGTTTTAACACAATGTTAAACATAGGTAGTTTTAAACCTCTTAGTGAATTATGTTCTATTATTTCGAGTGGAGGAACACCTTCACGAAAAATGCCCCATTATTTTGATAAAAATGGACATTTATGGGTAAAGTCAAAAGAATTGCTCTTTAAAGGAATTGATGATACAGAAGAAAAAATTAGTGATGAAGGATTGAAAAAATCATCTGCTAAATATTATCCATCAGGAACAATTCTAGTTGCAATGTATGGTGCAAATGTTGGACAATTGGCATGGTTAAAAAAGCCTGCGACTGTAAATCAAGCTATTTGTGCACTCGTAGTTGATGAACAAAAAGCTGATAATATGTTTGTATATTATTCTTTGCTTCATACAAGAGAAAAGCTGATTGTACAAGCACAGGGTGCCGCACAACAAAATTTGAATGCAGGACAAATAAAATCATTTGAAATACCTTATATCGATTTAGAAAATCAACAAAAAATCGCCTCCATCCTTTCTGCCTACGACGATCTGATCGAAAACAACAACCGTCGCATCACGATCCTCGAAGAGATGGCGCGAAACCTCTATCGGGAATGGTTTGTAAAATTCCGATTCCCCGGTCACGAAGAGGTCAAAATGGTCGATTCGGAGCTGGGGCAGATACCGGAGGGGTGGGAGGTTGTTAAGCTATCAGATATTGCATCGGTTAATCCTGAATCGATAGGAAATGCTACGGCACCTAAAAATATACTATATATTGATATTTCAAGTGTCGGTACGGGCAAAGTTGAATCTATCCAAGAATTATCTTTTTTAGATGCACCAAGTCGAGCGAGAAGAATAGTAAAAAATGGAGACATTATTTGGGCAACTGTTCGACCAAATAGAAAGCAGTATGCTTATATGGTTCATCCTACTGAAAACACTATTGTATCAACGGGATTTGCAGTACTTAGAGCGAAAAAAGTCCCAAGTGTTTATTTATATGAGGCAGTTACGACTGATAACTATGTTAATTATTTGATTAATAATGTTTCAGGTGCTGCTTATCCAGCAGTAAATAGTCAAGATTTTAACAATAGTGTCATTTTAAAGCCAAGTAATAGCATATTGTCATTGTATGAAATGAAGGTGTTGTCGATAAGACTTTTAATTAATAATTTATTGAAGAAGAATCAAAACCTTAAAACTCAACGTGATATGCTTTTACCGAAGCTGATTTCGGGGAAGATCATTGTCAAATAATGCAATTATGGGCAAAAAATCAGGTATGCTTATTGCTTAGAAAAAACAATGATTAATAGAAGGAAACTGGATGATACCGGATTGGAATATTTCTGGGTTAATACCTCCGATACGACCGGGACAGCCGGGTCATAGCCCGGAAAGATCTCCTTATCGTATTGGGCTAATGGATATCGTCAATAAATTTTCCGAGACTCCGGAACGGAGAAATATTTTAAACGGTCTCATGGAATATCGTCAGGCACTACATGCTATCGGAATCGTCGATGGATTTCAGTGGCTGGACGGTAGTTTTATGGAAAATGTTGAAACTACACAAAACCGTCATCCGAATGATATTGACGTTGTGACATTCTTTATGATGCCTGATGGTATGACGCAGGAAATATTTATAAGAGATCATATGAATTTATTTGATCCTGAATACACGAAAGAAACTTTCAAAGTAGATGCATATCCAGTAGAACTTGGTTATCCTTCCGATAATTGGCATGTCAGACAGATATCGTATTGGTATAGCATGTGGTCCCATACGCGGCGAGAACAGTGGAAGGGTTTTTTAGAGATCGATCTTTCTCCGACAGATGATGCAGAAGCAGTAAGATTTTTACATGATTTAATGAATGAAGGAGGTGTTGTATGAATTATCGAGAATACGACATGATTTCTTCTGAGATCAAACAATTGGAATCATTGTTAGCAGATATTCCATCTCACCGAATGATAGAACGGGTAGGACTTGAATCTCGTTTGAAATCTGCACGGAACAAATTGAACAATATCCAAAAAGAAAGTATCCGTCATCGCGCAATCATAACTTTTCGTGGTCAACCGGTCATTGGTAGCCATGGGATTGTAGCCGAGTTCGCTGCAAAAGCTGCCGGATCATTTTCCGAAGCTGTCGCTGCGATTGCTGCTTCATTGGCTGATAACCTAAAGTATATGGGACCAATTCCCAATAGAGAACGTAATCAAATGCTCATTACGGGAACGGCTGTCGGATCGTTTGGCTTTGAATTTGAAATACCAAAAGCTGATGAAGATTCTCTTTTTCCGGGATCATCTGAGGCTGAAGTCGCACTTGAAAAAATGCAGGAACTCTTTAACTCTTCGATTACCGGAAATGACGATTTGTTGACTGAGCTTGTGGAAGAAATTCATCCGAGAGCTGTTGTTAAAGCGGTAGAGTTTTTAGAAGTGATGAAAACAAATAAAGCTTGGTGCGCACTTTCTTTTAAAGAAAAAACTTTTCGATTTTCAGATTTAGAACAGATAACAATAGCGATGTCTAAACTCGATAAAGACAACATATCTGAAACAGAAGGTGCTTTTCAAGGGGAGCTACAAGGCATTCTGCCTTCAAGAAGAACATTTGAGTTTAAAACGAGTGAAGGGATCATAACGGGTAAAATTGGACCAGAGATTAAAGATCCTGACGTATTAAATCGAGAATATTTACATAAACAGGTTTCAATCAATTTACGCATGACGCAAGTGGGGCAAGGTAAGCCTCGTTACATGCTAAATGATTTATCACACATCAGCAGTTGATTCATGATACTGAGAAGAATTACTTCTCAGCATTTCAGTTATTTCCCTTTCTTCGTTTGACTAAGGGCACTTGCCGCGACGGACTTGCAAGTTTTGCTTGCAGAAGGGCTTTGAAGCACTTTGGATGCTTTGGAAGCCACAGAAGAGGATGTCTGCTTTTTGTTTGCCATGGTATCTCCTTTCGTAAGATGTGTTGTTATCATCAGCGACTGATATTGAAATCAATAATGCCGAACCGGTCGAGCAAATAGACGGTTGCGCCTGCAATCATAAATGACAGTATCCAGTAATGCTGATGGATACACAGATATACGATCAGGATCGTTGACGGAAAAGCGATCCATTTGACCGCTTCAGCGGTATGGTATTTGCGCTGTCGATAGGTATCTGTAAAATCATAGCGGTACAAATACCATACGATCCCCCCAATTATCATCAGTAAAAGTTCCCACCAGTAGTTTTCCACCAAGGGTGAAATCATCATTGAAAGAATATCTGTTACATTTAGATCGAGCATGTAAATCTCCATTTTTGATTCATGTTTACAACTATACTTAAAATAAATATAAATGTCAACCAATTTTCAGCCGATATGAAGTTAGATTGATTTACAATTTAATAATTTAACAGTTTATCTGTAAACCATCGAAGGAGTGACGATGTTTGGAGAACGACTGGAACGGGCGCGAAAAGCCGCCGGGTTGTCACTACGCGCACTGGGTGAAAAAGTGGGGGTCAGTCAAACCGCCATTTCCAAATTCGAAAAAGATCAGCTATTCCCTGATTCGGCGATGTTGCTCAAGCTTTCCGTAGTGCTTGGGGTGAAGTCCGAATACTTTTTCCGCCAGCACAAAGTAGATATCAATCTCGATACCGTCGAGTACCGTAAACGGGAGATACCGAAAAAATCGCTCGATCTGATCAATGCCAAGATCCTCGACGAGATCGAAAAACGGTTTGAACTGGAGTCCTTTTTCCCGACGCCACCGATCAAACCGTTTGTATTGAGCGATGAACTGCCCACTTATATCGGATCGCTCGAAGCGATCGATCCTCTGGTGGATCAGCTGCGTGCCGATTGGGAACTGGGTTCAGCTCCGATTCTGGACCTGATCGATGTTCTGGAGGGGCAGGGGATCCGCGTGTTTTCGATTCAGGACAGTATCGACAGCAAATTTGACGGACTGGCGGCAAAGATCCAGGATCAGCCGGTGATCGTGATCAGTTCAGATTGGCCGGGAGATCGTCAGCGCTTTACCCTCGCGCATGAGCTGGGGCATCTGGTGCTCAAAGGGCGTCTGCCCAAAGAGATCGACGAGGAAAAAGCGGCGAACCGCTTTGCAGGGGCGTTTTTGCTTCCGACCCATGCGATACGCCATGAGCTGGGAGAGCGTCGCAACTCTCTCGAAGTCCGCGAACTTGCCCTGCTCAAAGCGGAATACGGGATCAGCATGATGGGTGCGGTGATCCGCGCCCATCAGACGGGTATCATCGAGAAGAAGACCTATTCGGCTGTCTGGGAGACGTTCAAGCGTAACGGATGGCTGAAAAAAGAGCCGGGAGAGCAGTATCCCTCTGAAAAGCCGCATGTATTCGAACAGCTCGTTTTTCACGCATTAGCCGAGGATTTCATCGGTGAGCCCAAAGCAGCACAGCTCATGGGGGTGAGCGTCATCGAATTTTATAATATGCGTATGTTGAGTGCGTAAACGTGCAGCTGCTTATCAGTGACAGTAATATCCTGATCGATATGATGGTGATCGGACACATTGAGACGATGTTTCGACTCCCCTATACATTTGCTGTCCCTGATATTCTGTACTACGAGGAATTGGAGGCGCAACACAGCGAACTGCCGGATTACGGGCTGGAAATACTGGGATTAAGCAGCGAAGCGGTAGGGTATGCGATGTCATTGTCGGGACGTTATAAAGGTCCGGGGATGAACGATCTGTTTGCCCTCGCGCTGGCAAGGGAACGGGTATGTCCATTGCTGACGGGGGATAATGACCTCAGACGGGCAGCGGATGAAGAAGGGGTGATTTTTTACGGGACGATCTGGATCATCGAACATATGGTTCGGCATCGATTCGTGACCATCGCGGAAGCTCGCGGACTGTTCGAAGAGCTGAGAGAGAAGAAGCGGCGCTTGCCGTGGGATGTGGCCAGAGCGCATCTGGATGAACTTGAGAGGGAATTGGGAGCGGAAACATGAGCTACACCGAAGATTCGATCGTCGAACAAAGCGCCATCGAGATATTTCACCGGATGGAATGGCCGAGCATCAACGTCTTCAAAGAAGAGTTCGGCGAAAACGGCACCCTCGGACGGCAAAATCGCAGCGAGGTGGTACTGCGTCCGCGACTGATCCGCTCCCTCGAAAAATTCAATCCCTCCGTTTCGAAAATTTCCCTCTCCGAAGCCGCCGATATCATCATGCGCGATCGTTCCGCTATGAGCCCCATCGCCGCGAATGCGGAAGTCTATAAAATCATCAAAGAGGGGTTGAAGCTCAGCGTCCACAACGACGAGGGGGAGAGCGAAGACGTGACGCTGCGGGTCATCGACTGGGAATGTCCCGAAGAGAACGATTTCCTGCTCTGCTCGCAGTTTTGGATCATGGGGGAGACGCAGCCCAGGCGGGCCGATCTGATCGGGTTCGTCAACGGACTGCCGCTGGTGTTTATCGAACTCAAATCGACACATGCCAAACTCTCCAAAGCCTACAACGAAAACCTCAGAGACTACAAAAGCGCGATCCCCCAGCTGTTCTGGTACAACCAGATCATACTCCTCTCCAACGGCATTACGTCGAAAATCGGGACGGTGTCGAGCGGCTGGGAACATTTCAGCGAATGGAAAAAAATCGAGAGCGAGGACGAGCCGCGCCGGGTAAGTCTGGAGGTGATGCTGCGGGGAACGTGCGAAAAAACCCGGCTCCTCGATCTGATCGAAAATTTCACCCTCTACATCACGAAAAAAGAGACGGTCAAAATCGTCGCGAAGTACCACCAGTTTCTGGGAGTGAACCGAACGCTGGAGGGGGTGCGACATATTCGTGATCTCAACGGTAAGCTGGGAGTGTTCTGGCATACGCAGGGGAGCGGTAAGAGCTTTTCGATGACCTTCTTCGCGCAGAAAGTGTTTCGCAAGATTCCGGGAAACTGGACGTTCGTCATCGTCACCGACCGCACCGATCTGGACGATCAGATATACAAAGGGTTTCATAGCGCCGGGGTACTGGCCGAAGAGTGTCAGGCCGATTCGGGAGAGGAACTCAAACGGCTGTTGAGCGAGGATCACCGCTTCGTCTTTACCCTGATCCAAAAATTCCGCGCTCCGATGGGTGAGACGTATCCGCTTCTATCTGACCGCGAGGATATCATCGTCATTACCGACGAGGCGCACCGCAGCCAGTACGCGTCGATGGCGATGAACATGCGCTCGGCGCTCCCTCATGCCGCCTTTATCGCCTTTACGGGGACGCCGCTGCTCTCGGGTGAAGAGAAAACCAAAGAGGTGTTCGGAAATTACGTCAGCGTCTACAACTTTTCGGATGCGGTGGAAGATGGCGCGACACTGCCGCTCTATTATGAAAATCGCGTTCCCGAAGTGGGGCTCAAACGGGACGATCTGGGAGACGCGATCCTCGAACTCCTCGACGAGGCCGATCTGAGCGATGAGCAGGAAGCGAAGATGGAGCGGGAATTTGCCACCGCCTATCAGATCATCACCCGTAAAGAGCGGCTGGAGACGATCGCAAACGATATGGTCGAGCATTTCATGGGACGGGAATACCGGGGCAAAGCGATGATGGTCTCAATCGATAAACCGACCGCCATCCGGATGTATGATCTGGTACAGGTCGCATGGAAAGCCAAAATCGCACGACTCGAAGAGGAGTGTAAACACGCTCGCGGCAGCCTCCTGTTCAAACTGCAAAACGATATCGAGTACATGAAGCGGGTCGACATGGCGGTGGTCGTCTCCGGTGGAGCAGGGGAGGAAGAGCGTTTAAGATCGCGCGGCGTCGAGATCGCTCCACACCGCTACCGGATGGAACACGAAAAACTCGATGAGAAGTTCAAAGATCCCGACGATCCGTTGCAGATCGTCTTTGTGTGCGCGATGTGGCTGACGGGATTCGATGCCCCCTCGGTCTCGACCCTCTATCTGGACAAACCGCTCAAAAGCCACACGCTGATGCAGACGATCGCACGCGCCAACCGTCTCTATGCCGGAAAACCTAACGGGCAGGTCGTCGATTACATCAGTATCTTCGGGGCGCTGCGCGAAGCACTGGGGCTATACGGTGCGACGCTGGAAGGAGACCGCGTCGATCTGCCGGCGATCGATAAAGAGCGGCTCTATGAAGCGCTCCAGAGTGCGATGGAAGAGATGAAGATATTTTTGGCGGAGAGGGGAGTATCGCTCGGCGCGATCCTCGAATCGTCCCAGCTCGATAAACTCCGGCTGCTGGATGAAGCGAGCGAAGCGATGCAGGAGCCTGCCAACAAAGAAACGTTTGTTTCCAATCTGCGTCAGATCAACCGTATATTCAAAGGGATTCTGCCTGATACCCGCGCGGAAGCTTTTATCCCCGAACGGGTCGCAATCAATGTCATCTATCAGCAGATGCGTTTGAAAGCGGGCGAAGATATCGACGATGAAGAGGTGTTGCAAACGCTGCGCGAACGGGTCAACGCGCTGCTCGATGAGACGATCGAAACGGTAGAGATCAAATCCCACCTTCCCGCACCGATAGATCTCTCCAAAATCGATTTCGAAGCGTTGCTGAAGATGCTGGAGCAGATGTCCGCACCGAGCCGTTCGGACGTGGAGAGGCTCAAAAATATCATCGAGCGGAAACTCTCGCAGATGGTGGAGTCGAACCGTTCGCGACTCGATCTCAAAGAGCGGTTTGACGAACTGGTGGAGCGGTACAATCTCGGAGCTGCCAATGCCGAGGCTTTTTTCCAGGAGGTGAAACGGTTTATCAAAGAGGAACTCAATCCCGAGGATCGGCGTGCGGTGAGGGAAGGGCTGAGCGAAGAGGAGCTGGCAATTTTCGATCTGCTCTCATCGGGGGTTGAACTGAGCGAAAAAGAGCGCAACGAAGTTAAAAAAGTGGCGCACGAGCTGCTGGAGACGCTAAAGCAGATTCTGGTGATCGACTGGCGGAAGAAACAGCAGGCCAAAGCGCAGGTTCGTAAAACCATCGAAGACGTATTGGACCGACTCCCGCAAACCTATGATGAGCAGTTGTGGCCGCGATCGGTTGAGGTGATCTATCAGCATGTGTTTGACAGTTTCGGCGGGTTGAGAGCGTCGTAACGTTACAACTCGATCCCGTACATCTTGATCTTGTAGCCGATCTGGCGGGCGGTCATCCCCA
>CAYWGM010000065.1:0-8168 GCA_964457875.1 uncultured Eubacteriales bacterium
GTTACGAAAAGGATCGATATCAGGCCGTTGATAAAAAGACTGGAGATTGCCGGCCGGATTGGAGATAAATTATATATGGTGAAATTGGACGCCAGCGCCGGAGACAACAGGAACCTTAAGCCGGAAGTCCTGTTCGGCGTGGTTTTCGGGACCGGCAGGACCGGCGCGAGCGGCGCGACCGGCGGCGGGATCAGAGCGATCGGCGGCAGGATTGCGGCGATCCACAGGACAGGCTTGTTTGTAAGAAAGAGTGATAATAGTGTTGTCGATCCTATGGATCCGGAGGTGTTATAATGTCAAAAGAAATAATAATAAATATAGGCGCGTTGGACACGAGGGTCGCCTTGATTGACGGCGGGGATCTCGTCGAATTTTTTATAGAACGCAATAATCCGCAATGCACCGCAGGCAACATATACAGAGGAAGGGTAAGCAGCGTGCTGCCCGGCATCCAGGCAGCCTTCGTGGATATTGGCGCCGACCGGAACGCGTTCCTCTATGTGGATGATATCAATAACAGCGCTATCGACGAGGATGAAGAATACTATGCTGAATATGAGGATTATGAAGACTCCGGCAATGCAGGCGGGCAGTCGTTCAACGGTAAATCCTGCCCGATAGAGGAAATGTTGAAGCAGGGGCAGGAAATTACAGTACAGGTCACAAAAGAGCCGATCGGTTCGAAGGGTTCGCGGCTTACCACGAATATCACATTGCCGGGCCGATATCTCGTATTGATGCCCGATGCCGATTATACGGGCATTTCAAGGAAGATAGAAGATGAGAAGGAGCGCTTGTTATTAAAGAAGCTTCTTGGCGTGATCAAACCGGGCGGGTTCGGATTGATAGCGCGGACGGCAGCCGAAGGCAGAACTCCGGTTGAAATTGAGCAAGATCTGCAGTTCCTGCTGCGGCTCTGGGATAATATAAAGCAGAAAGAAAAGACTGCTAATGCGCCGCGCTGTTTGCACAAGGATTTCAACCTGGTCTACAGGACGGTCCGCGATATGTTTAATGCCGATACAGATAGAATGATTGTGAATAACAGCCAGCAGTATGAAAAGATACTGGAACTTGTCGGGATGATGTCTCCTGACCTGAAGGACCGCGTGGAGTTTGTCACAGGCAGCGCCGACATTTTCAGCCGCTATGACATCAATGCAAAGGTCATCAGGGCACTCGCAAGAAAAGTATGGCTTAAGAGCGGCGGGTACATCGTGATCGACAAGACAGAGGCCTTGACGGTGATCGATGTAAACACCGGAAAATACACAGGGAAGAACAATTTTGAGGATACGGTCTACAGGACGAACCTTGAAGCCGCCGGAGAGATCGCCAAACAGTTGCGTTTGCGGGATATAGGCGGGATAATCGTCATAGACTTCATCGATATGAAAGTGACAGAACACCGCAATGGCATACTCTCGGCACTGAGGAACGAACTCAAAAAAGACCGGACGAAGACAGTGGTGCTGGGTATCACAGGTCTCGGACTCATTGAAATGACGAGAAAGAAGGTCAGGGAAGAATTGTATTCGGTGCTGACTGTGGATTGTCCGAGATGCGGCGGCGCAGGAAGAACCCTGCGCGAAGAGATCCCGTGTTGACATCAATGGGGCTTCGTGTTAGAATTTAGCGGTGACCGCGCGGCAAAGGCCTTAAAACCGGCTTAGGATCTCATCCGGAGCCAGTGCCTTTATTGAGAGACCGGCGAGACTGGGTGGAGGAGGTGCATCTGTGTACGCAGTAGTTGATACAGGAGGAAAGCAGTACAAGGTCCAGGAAGGCGATGTCGTTTTCGTCGACAAGCTTAACGCTGAGGAAGGTTCGATTGTTACATTCGACCGCATTTTGGCGGTTTCCCGCGAAGATGATATGGTTTTCGGCAATCCTGTGGTTCAAGGCGCTAATGTGACTGCAAAGGTGATCGGACACGGCAAGGATAAGAAGATAATAGTCTTCAAATTCAAAGCCAAGAAGAATTACCGTAAAAAACAAGGTCATAGGCAGCCGTATACGAAAGTACAGATAGACAGGATCAATTTTGAGAATACGAATATTAATGCGAGTGTTAATGCGAATATTAATGCAAGTGTTTGATCGGAGGTGTTATTATGGCACATAAAAAAGGAGTCGGCAGTTCGCGAAACGGTCGCGACAGCCAATCGAAGAGGCTTGGTACAAAACGCGGAGACGGACAGTTCGTACTTGCGGGCAATATATTGGTCAGGCAGAGGGGCACGAAGATCCTTCCCGGTACGAACGTCGGCAGAGGCAGCGACGACACGTTGTTTGCCCTTATTGACGGAAAAGTCAGCTTTGGACGGGTAGGCCGCGATAAAAAACAAGTTAGCGTAGTATAATAATTATATATGTTCATTGATAGCGCCAAAATTCATGTGAAAGCCGGAAACGGCGGAAATGGCGCTGTTTCTTTTCTAAGGGAGAAATACAAGCCGTCTGGCGGGCCGGACGGCGGCGACGGCGGAAAAGGCGGCGACATAATATTCAAGGCCGAACAAGGTATGCGTACGCTTGCGGATTTCAGGTACAAGAGCCGCTACAGGGCGGAAGACGGGCAAAACGGCTCGAGCCGGAACTGTACGGGACACAGCAGCGACGACCTGGTTATCCTTGTACCCTTGGGGACAATCATTAAAAGTGAAGAATCCGGCATGATTCTTGCCGATCTGGTAAGACACGGACAGACTGTCGTTATGGCCAAAGGCGGACGCGGCGGCAAAGGTAATCAGCATTTTGCGACCCCTACGCGTCAAGCTCCGAATTTTGCGCGAAGCGGGGAGCCGGGCGAGGAAAGACGGCTTCTCATCGAATTAAAGCTATTAGCCGACGTCGGCCTTGTAGGGTTCCCTAATGTAGGTAAATCAACTATCCTTTCATGTGTCACCTCTGCCAGACCGAAAATCGCAAATTATCCTTTTACCACCGTAGAGCCCAATCTCGGTGTTGTTTCACTTGCTCCCGAAAGCAGCTTTGTGCTAGCGGACATACCGGGGCTTATCGAGGGGGCTCATTCCGGTTCGGGCCTGGGGCATGAATTCCTGAAGCATATCGAAAGGACAAGGCTGCTTATACACGTCGTCGATATATCAGGTATCGAAGGACGCGATCCGGTAAAGGATTTCGAGACGATCAACGAAGAATTGGGTCAATACAATCAGCTGCTCGCATCAAGGCCTCAGATAGTTGCGGCAAATAAGACCGACCTTCCGGGAGCTTCTGAAAACCTTGAACGTTTCAGAAAGTATATTGAAGGGAAGGAACTGAGAGTTTTTGAAGTCTCCGCCGCTAAAAACAGCGGGCTTAAGGAATTGATGCTGTATGCCGCCGAGATGCTTGCGAAGCTGCCTGATTCCGTAATGACAGAACAGGTTCGGATATGTCCGCAAACCGTTTACAGGGTTGAAGAAGATAAACCGTTCACGATAACAAAGGAAGGGTCGGCATATCGCATTGAGGGGAACTGGATAAGGAAATTGCTCGGGTCTGTGAATCTTGGCGATCGTGAATCTTTGCAGTATTTTCAGCGGTCATTGAAAAATAAGGGCGTTAATGATGAGCTTGAGAAAATGGGTATAGCCGAAGGCGACATCGTCAGGATTTATGATTCGGAATTCGAGTATGTCAAATAGCCTTTTTTATGTCCTCTTTTTTATCAAGCTGTCGATAATGTCCCGGTAGATTTGGCCCGAGTGGTTTTTCCAGTTTGAAGCCATAGTCCTCGCATCTTCTCTTGAGCCTGCGGCGAGCTTTATATCGATGATGGTAAAATCCCTTTCCTTCACACTGCAAGATACCGAATATTCATTCTCGTTTTGCGGTGTGAAATCAGCTGATATTTTAACTTTAGGGGTTTTTTTGCCGCCCGACGGATCCGCCAGTGTGGAATCGATGGTCTTCCTGATGCCTTCGGGCAGCAGGTCGATGAGGGAAACCAGCATCCTGCGGCCTTCGTCCGTTGTGCGATATACCGTTCTGTTACGGTTGCCGCTGTTATTGCCGCTATTGTGATTTACGGCTTTTTCAATAAATCCGCTTTCACCGAGCTCTGCCAGCAACTGCTGCAGCGAGAAATAATTGATAAGCCGCATATCGCTCAACAGTCCTGTCAATTCTGTGTTGCAGAGCTTTTCGTCCAGTTTGCCGATCACATACAGTATGATCAGCTTATTCCTTACGATTTCCTTATCGTTTCCCAATGGATTCGGCATACCGAAATTATAGCATATATAGCCGTTGTCTGGTATAATTCCATCATGGGGAGCGAACCTGTCGACCTGAAAAACCTGGATTTCTATAAACTTGAGGATCTGTTGCGTGGAGCCGGAGCTTCGCTGGTGGGATATGCGCAATTCGGAACTCCTGCATCTGCCGGGCGGTTTTCTTATAGATACGGTGTTTCGGTGGCGGTCCGGCTGTCCGACGGGATAATCGATGAAATATCCGAAAGACCTACGCATACCTATTATCATCATTACAGGACGGTGAACAATATCATAGACCTCATTACGCTCAGGGGCTCGCTCTATATCGAAGATTGCGGCTATAGGGCATTTGCCGTGCCGGCGTCCCAATCGGTAAATGAAGAAGGCCCCGGCAAGGCCTACAAGAATGAATACAGAGGCATACACCCTCATAAAACTGCGGCAGTTCTGGCAGGTCTCGGATGGATCGGCAAGAGCGGCCTTTTCATAAGCAGCAGGTTCGGTCCCCGCGTCAGACTTGGAACCATACTGACCGATGCGGAGCTTCCCGCAGCGACTCAGGCCGGGTCTGAAGGTGGCGATAATTGCGGCGATTGCGCCGAATGCGTCAAAACATGCCCTGCCGGAGCGTTGAAGGGGAATTCGTGGTATCAGGGCATCGACAGGGATATGATGGTGGATGCAAAAAAATGCAGCGATTATATGAAATCGGCATATCGTAATATCGGAAGGGGCCATGTCTGCGGGATCTGCATAAAGGTTTGCCCGCAGGGATCGGAGCGGCGGCATGGATTATAGTATTGTAAAGGCTATAATATCATCGGAATTGCGGCAGCATGAAGCTGAAAAATATATAACCACGAGCTTTGCGTTCGGCTCAGGCGAGGAGGAGCTGGATATGCTCAAGGCGCATGAGTATTGCGGCAGGCTTGTAGGAGAAGGTCTTTGCGCCAAATGCGACGCCGTGCTGATGGCATCGAGGCAGGATTACCTTTATATTGAATTCAAAATTCAAAGATAGGGGATTTATGGTAGAGATCAGAGAGATAAAGACGGTACGTGATTTAAAGAATTTTGTGAAATTCCCTTTCAAGCTTTATTCCGGGAACAAGAATTGGGTGCCCCCGTTACTTATGGATGAATTGAACACGCTGAGAAAGGATAAGAACCCCGCGTTCGAGTATTGCGAAGCGAGGTATTGGATGGCCTGGAAAGACGGGCAGCCGGTAGGACGTATCGCGGGCATCATCAACGAAAGGTATCTGGAGAGATGGAACAATAGGTACATAAGATTCAGCTGGGTGGATTTCATCGATGATGAGGAAGTCTCCGAAGCGCTCTTCGATACGGTCGAAGCTTGGGCGAAGGAGAGAGGCATGGACGGGATCCACGGACCGCTCGGGTTCTGTGATCTGGATAAGGAAGGCATGCTCGTGGAAGGCTTTGACGAATTGGGCATGATGATTACATACTATAATTATCCGTATTATCCGGTACACCTGGAAAGGCTCGGTTACGGCAAAGACGTTGACTGGGTGGAATACCAGCTTTTCAGGTCGGAGACGCTGCCTGAGAGGCTGCTTAAAATTGCGGATGTGGCCAAAAAGAGACTGAAGCTCGACATCATAGCATGCAAGAAGAGCAGGCATTTACTAAAATACGCAAAAGACATGTTCAATCTTTTAAATGAGGCTTATAAAAACTTGTACGGCGTGGTTGCGCTTACAGACAAGCAGATGGACGCTTATACGAAGCAGTATTTCAGTTTTATAAATCCGGATTATGTACGGTTTGCGCTCGACGCCGAAGGCAAGATGGCCGGTTTCGCCTTAGCCATGCCTTCACTGGCCAAAGCGCTTCAGAAATCCGGCGGCAGGATCCTGCCCTTTGGCTTTATACCGCTTTTGAAGGCGCTCAAAAAAAGCGACGCGCTCGATCTGCTGCTTATCGCCGTACGCCCCGATATGCAGGGCAAGGGTGTAAATGCCATCATGCTTTCGGAAATAGCCAAGATGTGCTTTGATAATAATATCAAGTTGGCCGAGACAGGTCCCGAGTTGGAGAAGAATACCAAGGTGCAGGAGCTGTGGAAGTTTTTTGAAACCAGGCAGCACAAGCGGAGAAGGTGCTTCTTTAAAAGCCTGGCTTGACGACGGGTTTGCCCTCGACGAACCACCTGCCGTCCTCGAGCCAGATGTAAGTCTGCTTCCCGTTGATCCTGCAGGTGTACCTGAAGCCCTGGCCGCCGGCTTTGAGCGACGCCGCGCGCCTGACGTCGATGACCCTGTCTACGTCGTATCTGGCTCCGTCCTTCCATATCACAGTAAGGGGCTGTTTCTCGCCTTCCTTTGTATATTTGACTATGACGTCCACATAAACCTTTTCCATATGATTTTCCATGTGATTTCCTATATGCTTAAAAATCCCTACCTGAAATATGATACCGGGTGTATGATGTTTTGCTCGACCGGGTTTGCGTTCAGCGCCCTGTCTTTCAGCAGCAGGCCTTTTTGCACCGAATAGTGCCCGAAGCGCGACCTTATGGCGTCGATGCTGGTTTCGAGCAGTTCCAGCTTTATCCTGGCGTCGTCTCCGAAGATGGGGGCCTGGATATATCCGTCGGATGCGGTGAGGTTGGTTACCCTGACGCCTATCGACCTGATGTTTTTGGACCAGTCCCAGTTCTGTCTGAAGATTTCGAACGCCTTTGACGCTATCTCGGCGGATATGTTCGTAAATAACCCCAGCTGGCCCTGTCTTTCGATGAACTCAAGCTCATGGTCCCTCACGCATATCTGTATGGTCTTTCCCTTGAAATGGTGTCTCCGTAGCCTTGTCGCCACGCTGTCGGCCAGTACGTGCAGCAATATCCTGACGTCTTCGTCGCATGTCAGGTCGCGCGGCGTCGTCAGCGAGTTGCCGATGCCCTTTATCACCGGCTCGTCGTTGGTCTTTAGCACCGGCGTCGCGTCATAGCCGTTGGCGAACACCCACAGCGTTTCCCCCCATTTCCCGAATTTGCCGGTAAGGAGTTTGAGCGGAGCTTCCGCGAGATCGCCGATGGTGAGTATTCCCATATTGTTGAGTTTGCGCCTTGTGGAGCATCCTACGTACAGCAGATCCTGAACCGGAAGACCGAAGGTCTTTTCTCTGTGGTTGCTCCGGTCGATCACCGTGATGGCGTCGGGTTTTTTAAGGTCGGACGCCAGCTTGGCGAAGATCTTATTGTAGCTGACTCCTATGGAAGTGGTGATGCCCAGTTCATCCCTGACCCTTTGCCTGATATCGGCGGCGATGCTCGCGCCATTCCCGAAAAGGCCGGCGCTCCTGGTCACATCAAGCCAGTTTTCATCGATGCCGAAAGGTTCCACGCAGTCGGTATAGTCTTTGTATATCCGGCGCGCCTCATTGGAAAATTTCAGGTAAAGCGCATAGTTCGGGTGCACGACAACCAGCTCCGGGCATTTGCTCTTTGCCTGCCATATGGCCTCTCCGGTCTTCACGCCCGATTTCTTGGCGATATTGTTCTTCGCCAGGACGATACCGTGGCGCGTCGACTGTGAACCACAGACCGCAACGGGCTTATCTCTGATTTCCGGGCGGTGGAGGCATTCGACGCTGGCGTAAAAGCTGTTTAAATCGCTGTGCAATATCACCTTTTCAACAAAACCTGCCGGCAGGTAAATCACCTCGTAATGCTACGAACATATGTTCGATAATTATATTATATGCCTGAAACTACAGTTTGTAAACTGGGAAAATAACTGGTATAATCTGTTATCATGACCTTTTTAAAATGGAGGCTGGAAATATGGCAGACAAGAATGAATTGAAATCGAATCCCCCTGTCAACAGGCTCAAGGGGACTCTTCCGAAGGTCGGCATAAGGCCGGCTATAGATGGAAGGCGCAAAGGCATAAGAGAATCCCTCGAAACCCAGAC
>CAYWGM010000066.1:0-7809 GCA_964457875.1 uncultured Eubacteriales bacterium
CGGCTATGTATGCGATACGCTTCAAGCGCGGCCGCTGGAAGTATATCTCTGTGTAACATATCGAAATGTGTCACATTTTGTCTAATTATGTAGAATAATATCCAAAAATTATTTCTATAAACATATTGCATTCAACAAATGCCTGATATATAATATGAAATAATCAATAGACTATATGTTTTGTTGATATGTATAAAATATAGCATAAGATAAAGATTCAATTCACTTATAAAATACAGCATCTAGGCACGCTTAGGGCATTAATGGTTCGGATCAGACAAAATCGGACCAAACAGAGACACTAAAAAACTTAATATATAGCTGGAATTTTTAAGGAGGTTTTTAATTGTGAAACCATCTCTAAGGATTTGTATTGCCTATTTTGTCATAACATTGCTTCTGTTTAATATATGCGTAAGCGTATATGCGGACAGTACGGTCATATCAACCACAAACTACCCGGTCAGTTGCACAATTAATAAAGTTATTAATGTAGACCTTTCAGCCTCGAATCTCTCTGACCTCTCACATCGCGAATTCAAGGTAATATATAATCCCGACCAGCTTGAATTAGTTGACTTATGTTCTTTTACTCCAGAAAATGATACAGCGGCTGGATATATTGAAGATACTAATATCACTGTATCCGAGAACTCTTTAGGAACAATAGTGTGCAATGTGTATAAATCGCTGAATGCCGGTGAGAAATTCACAGGGGTTGTTAACATCATTAAGTTTAAGGCTAAGGTAAACGGTACTTCTGTTATTACATACACGGTCTATTCAGATACATGTGAGCACTTATGGTCATGGACTGCGCATCAGGCCGCATCGTGCATAGTAGACAGGCTTGATAAACGGGAATGCAGTCTATGCGGCAGAGAAGAGTATAGATGTGCTGCCGGAACTGCAGCGGGGCACGATTGGGGATCGGCTACATGCACGACCCCAGACACATGTGTTGACTGTGGAGAGACTGCCGGCGATACTGCAGACCACAATTGGACTGCTGCCACTTGTACTTCTCCTGCGGCTTGCTCTGTATGCAGCGTTCCCGGATCGGCGGCACTTGGACATAATTGGGGCAACTGGAGCGTTGTCATAAATCCGTCCTGTTACAATATTGGGATACAGTCCAGAGAATGCCTGTGCAGCGGCTGCAGCGCCCAGCAAACAAAAATGGTCCTGCCGTTCGGGCATGACTTCACTGCCGCAACTTGTACGGCGTCTTCCTCATGTACGCATTGCAGCGCGACCGGCGCCCCTGCTTTGGGGCATAATTACGGTTCTTGGAAATTGACGACCAGCAGTACATGCACCGAACCAGCCATAGAGACAAGGTACTGCAGCAGACCTGGATGCAACGCTACAGAAACAAGGAATTTACCTGCGTTGGGGCACCTCTTCACCTGTTATTGGGTGGATATAAGCACGGAAAACGCATGCGAGAATTATGTAAAAGACTGTATCAGATGCCCGTATCAGGAAACAACGTACTATGACACGACGCACTGGTATTCCGGATGCGCAGACAGCGGGTGCAATGATTGCAGTTATACTAGGATAGCCCCCGGACATAGCTTCACCAATATGAATGACTATACTTGCAATAACTGCAATTTCCAATGCATGCATACGAATCCTTCAGAACAATGGGCAAATGTCAGCACGCTGGAACAATGCCGCAGGATGTACCTGCATTGCAATAGCTGCGGTTATGATTATTATACTTCCACTTACGATGATTTGCATTCATTTACAGACCAGAATGATCATACATGCAATGACTGCGGATATTACTGTGATCATGACCCAATAATAAATCATTATTGGGATGATATTGGTACATCTGGTGTATGTCAAGTATATATTGGTATTTGTTCCTGTGGTTTAGAATTTATCGCAGCATATGATTACACACACATTTATACCGATTGCGTTGATACTACATGTAATGATTGCGGTTTTGTAAGGGTTCCGCCCGATCATTCATTTTATGATGGATGGGTAGATGTGTCGACATCGGGTACCTGCGAAGCATATGTGAGGAGATGTCATAACTGCAGCTATTATGATGAATTAAGCTATGATTATACTCATTTCTATACGGATTGCGCCGATGCCTCATGCAATGACTGTGCTTATTCAAGAACAGCGCCTGGTCATTCATTTTACTATGTTTGGGAGGATGTGGGTACGTCAAGTGTTTGCGAGAAATTGATGGAAGGGTGTCATAATTGCAGCCATTATGTGTTTGTTCAAAATGATTATACTCATGCTTACACGGATTGCACTGATCCATTATGCAATGATTGCGGATTCAGCAGGACTCCGCCTAACCATTCGTATTATTATCAATGGGAAGATGTGTCAACATCGGGAACATGTGAGAGATATGTAAAGAGATGCAATAATTGCGATTATTATTATGTGGAGATGTATGATTACACTCATAATTACACGGATTGCGCCGATGCTTCATGCAATGAATGTGCTTATTCAAGGGCTGCACCGGGCCATTCATACTATTCTCAATGGGAAAATGTGTCCACGGCAGGAACCTGCCGGAAATTTGTACGGAGATGTTATAATTGCAGTTATTATTCAGTACTGGATTATGATTATAACCACATCTATTTTGATTGTGTCGACAGCACATGTAATAAATGCAGCTATTCTAGGACGCCTCCCAACCATTCATATTATTTCGTATGGGAGGATGTGTGCACATCAGGTACTTGTGAGAGATATGTCAAGAAATGCTATAACTGCGGCTTCTATTCAATAATAAGCTATGATTACACTCATGCCTATACGGATTGTGCTGACAGCGTATGCAATGACTGCAGCTATGTGAGGGCTGCGCCGGGTCATTCTTATTATTACAGATGGGAAGACGTGTGCACGTCAAGCATCTGCGAGAAGTATGTTAAAAGGTGCTATGGATGCAGCTATTATCAGCTCGTGACTACAGATTATACTCATGCATATACGGATGTATACGATAGATCGTGCAATGATTGTGGGTATCTCAGGTGGTAGTTGGATATATTCTTCTTAAGTGAGTTTAATTTCAACAGAAAGGTGGAATGGTTCAGTGATCAGCGAGAGGAAGGTATTATTTATTGCAGTTTTAGCACTCATCTTTACAGGCGTATTAGGTACTGCGTATGCATATGTCGAAATGACACTGGAGGAATCAATACAAGAGAAATTGATGCTTGAGAAAGAGGCAAACGAAGAAGATAACAATATAGATAATACGATATTTCATGATGTGCCTCCGACTGAAGAGTCTATAAGAGCAAGTGAAGAAGAAAAGAAGATGATTATTCAGGAAGCGAAGAATCGAGGCGTTTTGGATACTGAAATCAACGAAAACACCAATGCATACGAGGTCGTTATGAAGAAGAATGAGGAGGAGAGAAAAAGGATCGAAGAAGAAGCTTTAAAGAACAATCCTATAGATGATTCTTCTCATGACATACCTCCAACTGACGAATCTATGAAGAAAAGCGCCGAGGAGAAGCGCAGACTTATAGAAAATACGCTTGGAGAAAACTTTAACGAAAATGACAAGGATAGCGGAATAGACAACGGCAATGTATTCGCCGATATGCCCGCGACCGAAGAATCAAGAAAAGAGAGCGAAAGACAGATGCGGGAAATGCTGAAGCAATGGGGGCTGCCGGTTGACATAATCATATTGAACCGCAGGTTGCCTGTCGAAGACGCCGTTAAAAAGAACGAAGAAGAGAAGCGGCAGATAGAAGCGGAAGCCTTGGAAAGAGACAAAATGGAAGTCTGCCTGCCGGAAGATAAGCCTGCGACGGAAGAATCCATCATGTTGAGCAAGGAGGAGACCGACAGGTTGGTCATAGAGGCCATGGAAAAGAGAAAATCCGAGCAGATGAGCGACAAACCTGCCTCCTTCGAATCGGACAAAGCAAGCAGAGATGAAGAAATGGAAATCATCAAGGAATACTGGATGAGCAGCCCTTATATGCCGGAAGACATACCTGCAACCGAGGAATCGATAAGGGAAAGAGAAGAGCGGATCAGGCTGCTCGAAGAGTCCGTGAGGGATAACCCTGATTGGATGCAAATCGATATTGAACCATAAATTCTGATGTCACGGAGGCAATTGGAGTGGATACCATGAATGCTACCAAAAAGAGAGTTGTAAAGATACTTTTTACGGTGTTTATTACCGTAGGTCTGCTGATGTCGCAGTTCATCACCGCATTATCGGAGGAAGGCGCCAACGGCGGCAAGGCGCCCGTGCATTATGCCAATCATGAGGACGAGATACTCGTCATGTACAAGGATGACGCCGTCAGCGATAGTGTGCTGAACTCCGTGAAGTCGAGGCTGAATGTCCCGGCTCTGAAGTCGAAGAAGCAGTATGAGCAATCCAAGATCCGGCTTATAGAGGTGGGAAATAAGAACGATGTCAGCAGGGTAGTGAGTGAGCTCCGGAAAAACCGCAACGTCAGGTTTGCGCAGCCCAACTACAAGCTGTATCCCAATACATTGCCCGAAGACGGTCGGTTCATAGACCAATGGGGTCTTTTGAACAGCGGCCAGGATATCAAAGGCGTCGAAGGGACGCCCGGCGTCGATATCAATGCGGCGATGGCATGGAATGTAAGCCGCGGTAACGCCGACGTCGTAGTCGGCGTGCTCGATACAGGCATTGATATAAACCATCCCGATCTCATGGGTAATATATATGTAAATCCGGGGGAGATACCGGACAATGGTAAAGACGACGACAAGAACGGATACGTTGACGACGTGTATGGTTGGGATTTCGCCAATGGTGACAACACTGTATACGATTCGGAGAGCGCCGACGCGCATGGCACGCACACGGCGGGGATAATCGCCGCGGCGGAAAACGGCAAGGGTATAGTAGGTGTTGCGCCGTCCGCAAAGGTGCTTCCTCTTAAGTTCATGAACGGCAACGAGGGATATACCTCGGATGCCATCGAGGCCATAGAATATGCGCGCAGCATGGGCGTCAGAATCATAAACGCCAGCTTCGGCGGGACATCGAACAACCTTGCTTTAAAAGAGGCCATGACGGGCAACGACATCCTGTTCGTGTGCGCTGCGGGCAA
The DNA here is from genome assembly GCA_964457875.1 of uncultured Eubacteriales bacterium. GTDB lineage: Bacteria > Bacillota > Clostridia > Acetivibrionales > CAYWGM01 > CAYWGM01. Next base: position 5,124 of record CAYWGM010000066.1, read on the forward strand.
CTCGGCGAACAGCGCGCCGGTATACCCGGCAGCCTTCAACCTGCAGAATATCATTTCAGTGGCGTCCATCAACAATAACGGGATGCTGTCTGATTTCTCGAATTACGGCGGCAGGGTCCATGTGGCGGCTCCCGGTGAAAATATTGTGAGCGCCGTGCCCGGCGGTAAATATGTCATGATGAGCGGCACGTCCATGGCCGCATCATTCGTAAGCGGGATCGCGGCTTTGATGCAGGGCTATATGCCTGGTTCCACCCCGTATGACATGGCATACAGGATAAAGCTCACCATAGTAAAAACAGACGAGCTCAGCAGTAAAATCACTACAGGCGGCTATGTTGATGCATTTGCCGCGGTAACGAGCACCGAGACGGCTCCTCCTGACGGACAGCTCCCGCCTGACGACGGTACGGGGAGCGAGGGCGACGACAGCATGTTCGGCCTGGCCGCGGAAATAGAAGAGGATCTGGTGAGCCAGATTCATTACGGCGAAGAAGGCGTCAACGCTGCCTCGGGCAACTACGCGTACAGCGCGACCGACATGAGTGTGGAAGCCCCGGGATTCATCGTCAATATCAGCAGGACGTACAATTCAAGAGACGACAAATTCTATCCGATGGGAAGGGGCTGGACTTTTGGTTTTGAGGGCAGCATAAAGACATGTGAATACAAGTCGGAATGGAAACAGGTAAAGCTGCCGAACGGCAGCGTCCAGATGTTCACTGATAACGGTGACGGCACATATACGGCCAACGATTCGAGGAGCACGCTCGAAAAGCTGCCGGACAACACATTCAAACTCACAACCAAGGACCTGTACACATATGAGTTCACAAACGGAACGACAGGATATCTCTACCGTATGACCGACAGGAGCGGCAACATGATATCCATAACGGTTGATGCGTCGGGAAAAATCAGCAGCATAACCGACGGCGCGCTCAGACAATACACTATCGCATACAATGCTTTGAATATGATAGAAACAATAACCGACCCGATGGGCAGGATCGTGACATATGAATATGAAGGCAACCTGCTTGTAAGGGTGGCCGACGCTATGGGGAGAATCACCAGATATTTCTATGACTCGAACAACTTCCTCATCGACGTAAAGGACCATGACTCGAACGTCCTGGCGCACGTGGCCTATGACCATTCCGGAGGGGTCAATAACAACAGGGCGCTGCAATACACCAACAAGTATGGCAACACCACTTCATACACATACGACGACACCTATTACTATGATAATGTGATGAAGTTGTACTATAAAACGACGACGATGACCGACAGCGGTTCGAGGCAGATCACCAAATGGTTCGACAGGTCGTTCAGCCTGATCAAGACCATAGACCCCGAGGGGCGTGAAACCACGGTTACATACGGCCTTGACGCCAACGGTGACAACAGATATGGCGAGGAATCAACTATTACCGACAGGAACGGGAACATCTACATATACCAGAGGGACTCGAGGGGGAACATTACAGGGATACTTACCGGCCTGACATTTACATATAAGAAGTATGTCTACGACGACAAGGACAACCTCATCGAAGAAACCGACGAAGACGGGTACAGGACGTTCTATGTTTATGACACGCTGAAATTGCGTCTCCTCAAGAAGGTGCGGCCTCTTGACGGCACGAGCCAATATACCGAAGGCGTGAGCGACCCCGATGATTTTGCCATAGTAGAATATACTTATTACTCTGACGCCGAAGCCCAGTCGCTCGGATACAATGCAAAGGGGCTCGTAAAATCGGTCAAGGACCCGAACGGCAACACCACTTCCATGACCTATGACGCAAACGGGTATACCGCCACCGTGACCGACCAGGAAGGCAAGGTCACGACCGAGCATCACAATGCGATAGGCTGGAAGGATTACACCATCACCCACATGGGCTACAGGACCGACTATGTATATGACAATAACGCAAACATCGAGCGGATCACCGCGATAAATCCATCCGACCCCAATATGAACAGCATTACAAGGACGGTCTATGACATACAGGGCAGGAAGGTGCAGGAGGTCTCTCCCGCGTTATACAATCCTGCTTCGGACGGGCTCAACGATGTGCCTGTTACTCATACCTACGATGAAGCGCTCGTCGGCACGAGGTACGAGTATTACCCGAATGGAAAAGTGGAAAGCACAACCGACGCCGAGGGCAACACCACTGCGTACACCTATGATATTTACGGCAATACCGAGACCGTGACCAGACCGGACGGCTCCATATACGAATACGACTATGATGTTATGGACCGGCTCTTCAAGGTCTGGTTCAAGGAAGACGCACAGGCTGCGCCCGTGCTCCTCGAAGAATACGCATACGCGATTCTGGTCGATAAAAAGACGCAGAAGACATACAAGAAGTATCTGAACGCGACAGATACCGCGATTACGGTATATACATACGACTATAACGGCAGACAGGTGCTGCAGCAGAATCCCGACGCGACCACCGTGACCAATGAATACAACCTGAACGGAACGCTGAAGAGCACTACCGGCGTTAACGGCCAGACCATATACTGCACCTACGACGGGCTCAACAGGCTCATCGAGCAGTGGACTCCGGCAGAAACGTCCGGCGGGACCGTGCTGTACACTTATACGGCGTTCACGTACGACAAAGCGGGCAACAAGACAGCGGAGAAGGTCTCGAAGGAC
>CAYWGM010000067.1:0-7713 GCA_964457875.1 uncultured Eubacteriales bacterium
CTCATAACAGGGAATTTATTTTACGAAAACAGGGAAAAACTCTTGACGAAAAATATATCTGCGGAGGACGGCGTCCGGCCTGTGGATGGCATCATCATGGCTGTCGCCCATTCCGAGTACATGAAAATAACCCTTGATGAGCTGGGAAAGAAGTATTCGAATACCCTAGGGTGCTCATAGACGTGAAGGGCGTCTTCGACAAGGCCGAAGCCGATGCCCGCGCCAGTCAGATGGATCGTTGCATGGATAGTTGAAGATGATGTAAAATTACTATTTACAAAAGAACAAATGTTCGGTATGATGGTATCACATATATTACGGGGTAACACGATGAAGAATTATGAATCGAGAGATATAATATATGGTTTTGTGCCATTTGATGATTGGGAAAAAGAAGTAATTAATCATCCTGTTTTTCAAAGGTTACGTCGGATTAAGCAGCTTTCGCTTACGGATATGGTTTATCCAGGTGCGAATCACTCCCGATTTGAGCATTCGTTAGGAGTAATGCATTTGGCCACGCTCTTTTTTGACTATATAAAAGATAAAAGAAAAGATTTTTTAAAAAGTGAATTGAATTTTGACGATTCCGGTCTGCTGAGAGATAGAAGAATAATTCGCTTTGCGGCTTTATTACACGACATAGGACATTCGCCGTTTTCACACGCTGGAGAAGAACTTATGCCATTTATTCCCGCAGAGTATTTAAAATATTCAGGTAATGCTAAAAGATACTCACATGAAGATTATAGCATTGCAATTGCTAAAGCTTTTTTTAAAGATATTATTGAAAACCATAAAGAAAATGATAACTATGGTTTAAAGATTGAGGATATTACTGCTCTGTTAGGTGATGAATCAATAAAACCTAAAAGGAGTCTTGTTTGGAAAAATATCATTTCAAGTCAATTGGATGCTGATAAAGCTGATTATTTGTTGCGGGATTCAATTCATTTGGGGATTAGCTACGGGATATACGATAAGGATAGATTAATTAACACTATGAATATTGCTATTGATGAAAATACGGGTACTAATCTGGTAATCGAAGAAGGCGGTTGGCATGTCGCTGAAAGCCTTATCATAGCAAGATATAAAATGTTTGCCCAAGTCTATTTTCATAAAACAAGACGAGTTTATGATCATCATCTCGAAGATGCAATGAAAAATATACTGTTAGAGTACGGAGAAAAACAGAAAGTCTTTCCTGGCCCTAACGAGCTTGATAAATATGTAGGCTTCGATGATTGGAAAATCTTAGGGCTGATTAAAGAAGGTTATGCAGGTGAAGCCGGAAATAAAATTCTTGAACGAAAACATGATAAATGTATATATCAGACAAATGAGGTTCCTGATGAAAAAGAATTAGATAAGTTTAATAGCGCCTATGAACAATATAAGAGTGACGTAAGCTTTTACGATTGTGCAGAAAAATCGTGGTATAAAACCGGGAAAGAGGATGTAATGATCCTTTGTAATTATGGGGGTAAAGATGAAGCGCTAATACCATTATCTAATAAATCTTCAATTATCAAAGCAATGCAACCGATAAAACAAAAAAGAATTTATGTGAATAAAGGAGCATAATAATATGTTTTTGTTAAATGATTTATGGAACAGAGTTGGTTTGATATCTAAACTCTCAAAAGATTTTGAAAATAGCTCAGCTCCATTGGGTAAAACAGCGGTGATGAAAAACTTGTTTATTCTCCAGGAAGTATTTAAAGTTCCTTGCGGATATAAATTTTCTTTGTATACTTACGGACCCTATTGTAGTGATGTTCTTTCGGATTTGGACTATACCGAAGCAATTGAAGGAGTAAAAATAAACACTGTAGGTACGGGTTATAATATAAAATCTTCTACAAAAACAGATGTGTATATCCATAAAGCAGAATGTTATCTTGAAAAATATAAAGAGGAGATAGAAAAAGCATATGAACTTTTCGGTAATATGTCAGCAAGAGATTTAGAATTACATTCGACGATTATTTATATATATAAGAATTACATTATTCATAGTTGGGATATTAGTATATCTGAAATAACAAATGATGTTAGGGAATTAAAGCCTTATTTTTCTGAGAATGAAATTCATAATGCATTTGAGCGATTAAATAATATTGGTGTTTTTGAAAGATTAAATAAGCGATGAAAACGAACCACAACACTAAAATACTCGTCACCGGGTCAAAGGGTTTTATTGGAAAGAACCTTATCGCTGAACTCAGGAACCGCAGATATGAGGGTATTTATGAATACGACCTCGATACCCCGAGGCAGTTGCTTGAGTTGTTCACGCGGGATTGCGACTTTGTGTTCCACCTGGCCGGGGTCAACCGTCCGCAGGATGAAAACGAATTCATGGAGGGCAACTCAGGCTTCACATCGATCCTGCTGGAAAGCTTGAAAGCCGATAATAAATATAGAAAGCCTGCGGTTCCGGTGCTCATCAGCTCTTCTATACAGGCCGGATCGGATAATCCTTACGGCAGGAGCAAGAAGGCGGGCGAGGATCTGGTGTTTGCCTACGGCAGGGAGACCGGCGCCCCGGTGTATGTCTACCGGCTGCCCAATGTTTTCGGCAAGTGGTGCAGGCCCAATTACAACAGCGCGGTTGCGACTTTCTGCCACAATACGGCCAACGGCCTCGGCGTCAAGGTCAACGACCCCGATGCGAAGCTCAGCCTTGTGTATATCGATGATGTGGTGAATGAGTTCATTGCCGCGATGGAAGGCAATGCTTCGTATGGCGGCAGTTGCTGTGATGGTTGCTTCTGCCATGTGCCGGTGACATATCAAACTACCGTAGGCGAGGTAGCCGGCCTGATTGTGAGTTTCAGGGACGGCCGTGAGAACAGGACTATCCCCGATATGTCGGACGGCCTGACGAGAAAGCTTTACAGTACTTATCTGGGCTATCTGCCGGGTGACTGCCTAAGCTACCCGCTCAAAATGAACGCTGACGACCGCGGCTCGTTCACCGAATTCATCAGGACGACCGACCAGGGCCAGTTCGCCGTGAATATATCCAGGCCGGGCGTCACTAAAGGCAACCACTGGCATCACACTAAAAGCGAGAAATTCTTAGTCGTCAGCGGCAAAGGCGTCATCAGGCTCAGGAGGGTCGACGGCAGTAATAGCGGTGACAGTAATAGCGGTGTTAATTGCAGCAGTGTTATAGAGTATTACGTAAGCGGCGATAAGCTCCAGGTTGTAGATATTCCTCCGGGTTACACGCACAACATCACCAATCTCGGCGACACCGATATGGTCACCATAATGTGGGCCAGCGAATGCTATGATCCGGCGAATCCGGACACCCATTTGCTTGATGTTTAGGGAGGGAGAATAAAGACTTTTTTGCTTACGGGAGGCAGATCATATGTGCAAACTCAAACTGATGACGATAATAGGGACAAGGCCCGAGATAATCAGGCTGTCGGCTTGCATAAAGGCATGCGATAAGTACTTCGACCACGTGCTTGTGCATACGGGCCAGAACTATGACTATACTCTGAACCAGGTGTTCTTCGACGACCTCGGGCTGCGCAAGCCCGACCATTATCTCGACAGCGCGGGCAAGACCTTGGGCGAGACCATGGGCAACATTATTGCAAGGTCTTATGACATCCTGCAGAGAGAGAGGCCGGACGCGCTGCTGGTGCTCGGTGATACAAATTCCGCGCTGTGCTCCATATCGGCCAAACGCCTTAAGATTCCCATTTTCCATATGGAGGCGGGCAATCGCTGCTTCGACCAGAACGTGCCCGAGGAGATCAACCGCAAGATCGTCGACCACATCTCCGACATAAACCTCCCTTACACCGAACACGGCCGCCGGTACCTGCTGGCTGAAGGCTTCCGCAGGGAGCATATCTTTGTCACCGGTTCGCCTATGCGCGAAGTACTGCGCGATAATATGGCAAAGATCGAGGCGAGCGATGTACTCGAAAAGCTGGGTTTGAAAAAGGACGGTTTCATGGTCGTATCGGCGCACCGCGAAGAGAACATCGACGACGAGGCGCATTTCATCTCGCTGATGACGGCCATCAATGGCATAGCGGAGCGGTACGGGCTGCCTGTCGTCTACTCCACGCATCCGAGGAGCCTGAAGTTCATAGAGCAGCGCGGCTTTAAATTTCATCCGCTGGTGCGGAACCCTAAGCCCTTCGGCTTCTTTGATTATATCAAGCTGCAGATGAATGCCTTTTGCGTGCTCTCCGACAGCGGCACGCTTTCGGAGGAGAGCGCGATGCTCGGCTTCCCGTGCGTCCTGCTGCGTACCTCGACCGAGAGGCCAGAGGCCATCGACAAAGGAACCGTCGTCATCGGCGGCATAACGTCCGATGACATCGCGCAGGCGGTGGAGCTGGCCAGGGCGATGTATGAGGATACAGCGCGCTGCGAGGATGATGCGATGCACAAAGATGCTGCATCGTATGCCGGCACGGCTGCATATGATGTCGGATATAGGACTGCAATCCCGCATGACTACGTAGATACCGATGTCTCGGTTAAAGTGGTCAAAATAATCCAGAGCTATACGAAAATCATTAATATGTTTGTGTGGAATAAAAAAGGACGGAGTAAACATTGACCAAGAAATTTTTTGAAGCAGTAAATCAGGCATATGACAGGATGTCTCCCTCTGAATGGGAAAATGAACTTGCTGAACGCGGAGAAATGGATCTGACGCCTAAGGATGGACTAGAGGGGGAAGCCGTTGCATGTGCTTGTAGAAAAGGAAGAGACAGGCCTATCGGTGGATTCCTTTATCAAGACTGAGGATATCCGCGTTGAAATCAGGATCAAAAGACTGCTTGGCTTGGGGTAGTCATCCGCCATGTCAGAAGCATAGTCCTATTGCATGATAGTTGAAATAACGCTATAATGAATTGTCGTTTTTAGAAGAATCCGGCAAAAGTGGAGGTAAGGATGGAAGAGCTTGATCTGCGGGAGCTGCTGCAAATTGTTATCAAGAGATGGTGGATTGTTGTCGCCGTCGCACTTGTGTGCGTTTTATCGGTCTCCTTTGTGACCTTCTTTATCCTGACGCCTGTCTACCAGTCAAACACCACCTTATACGTCGGTAAAAACGTCGAAGGCAACGCTGAGATTGCGTATAACGACCTACTCATGGGCGACCGGCTCATCAGTGACTATCGCGAGTTCATCAGGAGCAGGCTTGTCACCGGCCAGGTCATCAAGGAGCTTGGGCTCGGAAATATATCGACGGCTGGTTTGGCTTCGAAGATTGCTGTGAATTCCAAGCAGAACACGAGGATCATCGAGATAACGGTCGAGGATGAGGATCCTGTGCTCGCTCGGGATATTGCCAATAAGACAGCCGATGTCTTCAAGACGCAGGTGGTGACAAAGATACTCGACGTCAAGAATGTGCAGATCATTGATGTGGCGGAGACGCCGGGAGGACCGGTGAAGCCCAACAAGCAGATGAATGTAGCTATTGCGTTGGTGCTCGGATTGATTTTGGGATTTGGTATTATATTTCTTATGGAATATTTCGATAAAACTATTAAGACTCCGGATGATGTCAAAAAGCATCTGGATCTGCCGGTGCTGGGGACGATACCGATATTCCCCGACAACGGGCACTGATGATAGGAATTTGGATTCGAATTCGAATGGAGGCATATGATGCACCACAGGATCTCGCTTATTACCCACAGCAAGCCTAAATCGCCGATATCCGAGGCATACCGGGTATTAAGGACGAATATCCAGTTTTCCAGTATTGACAAGCCCCTCAAGGTGATTGCCGTGACCAGCACGGGACCCGGCGAAGGCAAGACCACCACGGTTTCCAACCTGGCGGTGACGTTCGCGCAGTCTGGCAGCAAGACGCTGGTGATCGACGCCGATTTGCGTAAGCCGACGATACATAGGGCGTTCGGCCTGCTCAACACTACAGGCCTGACGAATGTCCTGGTGCAGCATTATGATTATACCGACTGCCTGCACGCATATCCCGAAGGGGCTCTCGACCTGCTTCTGTGCGGCGCCATCCCTCCCAATCCTTCGGAGCTGCTGTCGTCGATTATTATGAAAAATTTCATTCAGAAGATTCGCAACGATTACGATATAATCATCATAGATACGCCCCCTGTGGGCACCGTCACTGACGCGGCCATTCTTTCGACCATAGTGGACGGCACGATCTTAGTGGTATCCTCGGGGAAGATCGAATATGACTCAGCCGCCAGGGCGAAGGAGCTGCTGCAGAAGGTCAATGCCAACATCATCGGCGTTGTGCTGAACAATCTGGTCAAAAATGCACAGGGCAACTATTACTATTATTATTACTATTATTATGGTGAGAACAACGAAGGCGCGGCATCAAAAACACGAAAGAAAAACAGGAGAAAGATCCCTGTAAGAGATGATTAGGAATGATCGACATCCACAGCCACATCATGCCGTTTGTCGATGATGGAGCTGAAGACTACGAAATGTCTGTAAGAATGCTGGAAATGGCAGCGGCGGAAGGCATCACGCACATAATTGCGACGCCCCATTTTATTCACGGTTCGCTTGAAAACGGCAATCCCCGGATGACGCGCCAGGGCGTAGACGACTTAATGATCCGGGTCGGGTGGGCGGGGATGGATATGAAGATCTTCCCCGGGTGCGAGGTGTATATTGATCCGGTATTGCCCGAACTCCTGCAATCCGGCCAGCTCTGTACGCTTAACGATACGAGGTATGTGCTGGTAGAGCTCCCTTTATCCTGTATTCCCATATATACCGAAGAAGTGATGTTCCAGCTGATGCTTGGTGGCTATGTTCCCATCATCGCTCATCCCGAGCGTAACGCCGAGATTATGAAGAAACCAGCCCTGCTTTCGGCATATGTTGAAAGGGGGTTGCTGTGCCAGATAAATGCTTCGAGTCTGACCGGTCTATACGGGCGGCATGTGCAAAAGGCGGCGATGAAGATCGTGAAATCCGGGATGGCGCATTTCGTCGGTACCGATGCCCATACCTGCAGGGGAAGATCCCCGAGATTCAAGGCCGCATATAGCATCGTTATGTACGAGACTGATGCGAGGATCGCCCATAGGCTCTTCCGTGAAAACGGAATGGCGGTGCTCAGTGACTCGATTATAAAACATGAGTGGCCATAAGTCCAATTCCACCAATCCCACCATTTCCACCATTTCGGTTGTTACCCTGAGTGTTCTCGTGCTGCTGTGGATGTCGGTGATATTCTTTTTCTCAGCCCAGCCCGCCGAACAATCGGCGAAGCTCAGCGGCACTTTTTCCGGCTTGCTGCAGGACCTTTTCAGATCCATTTTCGGCTTACGTCCGCCGGATTTCGTCGATTTCATATTGTCCGGCGCTGAATACGCTATCCGCAAAATTGCTCATTTTGCCGAATACCTGATCCTCGGCGTTCTTGTCATATCGCTCGTTAAAAGGCTCGGGCTGAGGAGGGTGCTGCTCGTATCCATGATTGTCTGCACGCTTTATGCGGTCTCGGATGAGTTGCACCAGGCCTTCGTGCCGGGCAGAGCGCTACTTGCCGGGGATATGCTGCTCGACGCGTGCGCGTCGCTTGCCGGAGTACTCCTAATAAAAAGAAGACAAAAATAAAGTGGAATATTATTGGGAGATTTATGATTATTGTCCAATTATTTGTTATAATCAATTAAAATAGGTATTGAGAAGAGGCGAACACATAGTGAGATT
>CAYWGM010000068.1:0-7673 GCA_964457875.1 uncultured Eubacteriales bacterium
TACCATTCCACTTGAGCAAGTCTTAAAGAATCCCATACAACCAATATCAATTCATGACTCACATTTACTCAGCGAAATTGAAATGACAGGTAAAAGCATTGAAGGTCTGTTTATTGGCATTGAACCATATGAGATTAATTATTCCTTTGGTTTGTCGGCAATTCTTCAGGAACAGTTTTTCAAAATTGTTGAGGGAATAGAAGATATAATTACTTCCCAACCTTTTTAATCTTCTCTGCATAAAATATTATGTAAAGTTATAACGAGCATACTCTATGTGCTGCAGGACAGTGTTCAAGTCAATATCCTTCTTATACAGGTATTTGTATTGTACTAAAAACAGCAATGCCGGCAAATTCAATATTATATCTCATATGCCATAATCGTTGCGAATATCTGAAAACACTTTAGTTGCAGGTTTTGTTTTGCCTTTCTTAAAATTGGCATAGCCTTTTTCAAGTTCCTCATTAAGTTGAGATTCTGTTAAACTCGCCAATCCAATAGGTTTAACATCTTAAAAGATCGTGAACTTGATGCGGCTATCGCGGAAGCCGAAGCCGAGTATATTTCTGATGAACAACTTATTGATGCAAGAGAAGCACTGTCAAGCTTAAAGAGGAAACATTTTGGAAGATAAATATTCTGTAGAATTACTGCCTCGTGCATACCGCGATTTGGACGGTATATATGAATATATCGCTGAAAAGCTGATTGAACCGGATATAGCCGCGAAATTGATTAATGCGCTGGAAGAAGCCATTTTCAGTCTGGAAGGCATGCCCAGGCGAGGCGCGTTAAGAAAAACAGGTGCATATGACAGTAAAGGATATCGCCAGCTTTTTGTCGGCAATTTTACTGTATTGTACCGCATTGAAGAAGCTGAAAGGAAGGTTCTTGTTTTTACGGTACGATATCCAAAAAACCAGTTTTAAGAGGGCGATGTTGACAAATATCCGTAAAACCTCCATATCAAGCCCGTCTGCAAATGCGCCGCTCATCCTTACCGGATTGCCCTGCCCGATCAGATCGTCGATGGAATCCGGAATCAGGGTTCTTTGCTTACTATCAGAATCGAATGTTGCATGATAAACTATGGCAATACCGAAAACCTCATGGATGTCCATTTTTTCGAGTATGGGACGGAGTTTATAGTAAAAATGTATTTTAAATGAATTTCTATGCAGTAATAATATGAAATTCAGTATATTTATTCATTATTTCGTCCAAATAGCGTCCCTTACTCGATAATTTGAACATTAAATGACCTGATCCACCGTATACAGCCATGAAGTAGAATTCTGTTTATTCGATAGTATAATAGTAATAATCAGGTGGGAAGTTTATTGTCCCTCCATAAGCGTTTCTCAATAATACCGTAAAATGATACGTGCCCGGAGTCGTTGCAGCAACTTTATAGGTCACTCGTCCCCTGCTCGATGGCTTCTGTAGATACTCTGTAACGGGATCCACAACAAATGAACCGTCCTTTTCGACCAGAATTTCATAATATGCAACTTCATTATAAGCGTAGCTCCATTTAATCAAACAATTGATATTTCCCTTTTTATATGAAAGGGTTATTGATTCATCGTCCTTTAACGGCGCGGCATATGCCGTGCCGGCATAACCCAGGACAAACACTGATATCAGGATGGCCACCGCAATACTAGTCCACTTTTTAATCACAAAATCTACCTCCTTCAGTAGTATAGAACTCTGTGCAGTAATATTGTATCCCATGCAGTAATATAGTATTCCGCATAGGATAAATGGGTTCCTATTTGAGTCGAGGGCCCTATTGTATATGGAAAAAGATAATAGTATATTGAATAACAAATATATGTATAAGAGGAAGAAGTATAATATATCCTTATTCGGTGAGTTTGCCGATAAGTCCATGGAAAGTCAATTTCTTGACCATGGCATGAGCGGTCAGACCAAAGCTGCAGCGATTGTTGCGCTTATTTTCGGCGTTATGTTCATGTTGTTTCTTGGCAGCGATATTTATGCTGTTGAATACATTTCTTCAATTATGATTATAGCAATTATTCGGGTGTTGTTTTTATTTATTTCGATTACAGTCTTTTTAGTTGCAAAGCGCGTAATGAAGCATACAAATCTTATCATTTTACTAACTGCATACGAGGCTGTAATTGCGGCTGCATTCATGGTTATCCTGGGACAATATGATTCTCTCGGATATGTAAGTTTTCTTGGTTTAATGGTTATCTCTTTAGCGATATATGTCATTCCTAATAAAGTAATGCTTACTCAGATCATCTCGGTTTTAATGAGCATACTGTTTTTCCTTTATCCTGCTCAAAAGATAGAAGGCCTTGGAGAGTACGATATTTATAAGATGATCGCATATCAGATTATCGTGCTCATTTACTGTAATATAAATGCCAGTTTGACCAATTCGTATAAAAGAAAACAATTTGCGGCCGCCAGAGAACTCTTGACATTATCTGTCACCGATCCATTGACAGGCATTTATAATAGAGCAAAGTTAGACGTTGATATGGAAAAGTGGGTAAATTTCTCCAACAGATACGGTGATCCTCTTTCTCTAATTCTCTTTGATATAGATGATTTTAAAAGGATCAACGATAACTGCGGGCATCTGGCGGGCGATAACGTAATAAAGGATATTGTAGCAACAATTAAGAAGTCAATACGAAATACTGATGTTTTTGCCAGATGGGGCGGTGAGGAATTTGTTATTCTGCTTCCCAACACAGATAACCGGCAAGCAGGAGAGATGGCGGAAAGGCTGAGAATATGTATTCGGGATAATTTGTGCGACCCGGCAAAAAATATCACTTGCAGCTTTGGTATTGCGACTCTTGAAAAAGGTGGCACTGCACAATCTTTACTGCTTAAGGCGGATGATCTGCTTATACAAGCCAAGGCCGGCGGGAAGAATAAGGTTGTGTGCCAGGTCAAGCCGGTCGAGCCATTCAATAATTGACAAGCCAAAATAAGAAATATAAGATATATAAGAAATATAAGATATTTATGATTTATCTTGCAACTTCACTTCAAAATTTTAGCTGGAGGAAAACATGTTTCACGTATTTGTCGGCGGCATCCATATGGAAACTAATTCCTTCAATCCTGTGTATTCCACGCAACAAACCTTCACTTGCAGATTAGAAGGCCGGGAATTGGAGACCATGAGGGGGACCTCGCTGGAACTGGGCGGGGTCTACTCCTGCCTGGATGCGGCGGAGGACGTGCGAATAATCCCGGGCTTTTTTGCGCAGGCCCATGCCTCGGGACCTGTCAGCGACAGCGATTTTGCCGCGATGAATCAAATACTGTTTGACAGGCTTACGCAAGCCGGTCATGTGGATGGCGTGCTGCTGGTGCTGCATGGCGCGATGCAAAGCCAATCCATCGACGATTGCGAAGGGTATCTTGCCAAGCGCGTTCGTAGCATGGTAGGGCCCGACGTTCCCATTTATGCGTCCCTTGATTTCCACGCGTTGATTACAAAGGACATGATGCAGAATCTGGACGGCATAGAGGGGTATCATACATATCCGCACGTCGACCATTCCGATACCGGCAGGCGCGCCGCGCAAAGCCTGTTGCGGCAAATGCGCACCGGCGCTAGGCCTTATAAGCCTTACAAGCTTTGCAAGCGTATTCCCATGATCATGTCTTGCGAGAATTCCAATACAATCGACAGCCCCATGGTACCTGCGATGGATATGGTAAAAGACCTTTTGCGGGAGGACGGGATCCTTTCAGGCTCTACTTTTATGACGCAACCCTGGCTTGATTCGCCTGAATTGGGCTGCAGCATCTGCATATTCGCCACCGATACGCAAAAACGCGCGCACTACGCAGAACGTATGGATCGCGTCTTGCGCCGTATCTGGGAGAGCCGCGAACTGTTTTATCCCCCCATGCCGACCATCCGGGAAGCCCTTGCCGGCATCGGCTCCATGCGCAAACCTGTTATGCTGGTGGATTATGGAGATGTACCCAACGCCGGCGGCACAGGTGACAGCACCGTCATGCTGAAGGCGCTGCTGGAAGCCGATTTGCCGTATCCGTCGGTCGTGGTCGTCGCCGATGAACAGAGTACCGATCGCGCGGCGGAAGTCGGCGAAGGAAATACAGCCGAGTTTTCAATAGGCGGCTTTGGTGCGCCGGGTGAATTCAATGCGCGTATTCCCGTCACCGCCAAGGTATTGCTTCTCAATCCCGAGCCGTTCGTACACCTGGGGCCCGCGCAGAAGGGCTTCATCAGCAGGCCGGGTATGCGCGCCTTGCTGCAGTGCGGCAATACTTATATCATCCTCTGCCGGCAGGTATGTCAATCTCACGACCAAAACATACTCCTGACGATGAATCTCAACCCTGCGGATATGGGGGTGATCTGCATGAAGGCCACGCACTCCTTCATGTCGTGTTACGCAGGCGTCATGGGCTCCTGGATGTATGTGGACACGCCCGGCTATTCCACCCGCGACCTGAAGACGCTTCCCTATAAAAAATGCCGGCGCCCGATTTTTCCATTGGACGATATTAAAGAATTTACTATAAATGAAGTGATCTGATTAAGATGAGAGGTAATTCGATATGACAAAAGGTAATCCTGATATGACAAAAGGCAGCGAACTGTTTCGGGAGGCCCAAAACTATTTTGTCGGCGGCGTGGACGCCGCCAATAGATACCACGGATTGCTGGGCGCCACGTTATACCTGGATCGTGCCAGTGGGAGCCGCATGTATGATGTGGATGGGAATGAGTATCTGGATTTCCACAACTCTGCGGGCGCCGCCCTTTTTGGGTACAACCATCCCCGCCTCATGGCGGCGGCGAGGGAAGCCATTTCCAGAGGCGCTTTCATGAATTATAACAGCGAAACGCATATAGAATTGGCAAAAAGGATGCAGTCATTTATCCCCTGCGCCGAGCGGACCCGCTTCGGCAACACCGGCACTGAAGTGACGCAGGCCGCCATCCGGCTTGCCCGGGGCTATACCGGCCGCGACCTGTGCATTCGGATGGAAGGCCATTTTCACGGCATGCATGAATTGGTATGGTACAACCATAACGACCAGGGATCGATCGATAAAGAAGGCGAAGTACAAACCGTACCTGACACCGCAGGCGTGCCCGAGTGCTTCCGGAGCGTGGTCAAAAACGTGGAGTTCAATGATTTCGAAGCGCTGGAACGTATCTGTACGCGGTATCGCGGTCAAGTAGCCTGTGTCATCATGGAACCTATAAGCTTCAATTGCGGCTGCTACCCTGCACGAAGGAAGTATCTTGAAGAAGTCCGCGCTTTATGCGATAAGGAAGATATCGTCCTGATATTCGACGAGGTCATCAGCGGTCTGCGACTGAGGCCGGGGACCGCGCAGGCATATTATGGCGTGATTCCCGATCTGGCGACATTTGCGAAGGCTATCGGCGGTACTTTCCCAATTGCGGCCCTTTGCGGCAAAAAAAAGATAATGGATCGCCTGGCGCCCATCGGAAAGGTGGGCATGAGCGGCACCTATACCGGCGCACTGATGCCTGTTCTGGCTTCGAACGAATGCTTTAAGATGGCATCGGAACCCGGCTTCTATGACGACATCGATAAAAAAGCCGACGCCTTATATACCGGAATTGACCGGCTTTTTGCCAAACATGGGATCAAGGGGCATTGTCGCGGTCAGGGCGCCCGTTTTGCCATGTTTTTCGGAATTGAAGACCCCGAGACCGATCTGAACTGGCGCAGCGTAAAAGCCCAATATGACCTTGCGCGTCATCGCGCCTTTGTAAAGAAGGCATTGGACAAGGGCCTGTATTTTGTGGATCCCGGCAAGGGGCCGGTACCCTGTCATTGCGGATTCGGCACGCAGCACAGCCTGGATGATATCGGGGAAGCGCTTGACAAGATGGACGGCATCTTTAAAGAAATCAAATGACACAGGCCTGAATACGAAATGTGTTATAATGCATTCATAGGAGATCTAGTAGACGAATGAAAACCTGAAGGAGGATATGGCAAAGTATATGAAAAAGTACAGATGCATTCTCTGTGGATATATCTATGAACCCGGGCTTGGCGACCCAGATAGCGGCATTGCGCCCGGAACAGCATTTGAGGAGTTGCCCGATGATTGGCAATGCCCGGTTTGCTCTGCAGGAAAAGATGATTTTGAACCTGTGGAAGAATAAAGCATTTAGTTAAAAGAGACAAGTTATACAAATGAAGCAAAGGAAGCGAATCTATTAATGAGTCCGCGGGATCGCGACATGTGCAGCGGTCCGTTATTAAATAAAATATTGATTTTCTCATTGCCCATTATAGCGATGAATATCCTGCAGCTGCTGTTCAATTCTGCCGACATGGCAGTCGTCGGGCATTTTTCAGGTAGTAAGGCGCTGGCTGCGGTAGGTGCGACAGCTCCGCTCATCAACCTCATCATCAACTTATTGATGGGACTGTCGGTAGGCACCAACGTTATAGTGGCGCAAGACTATGGCGCAGGTCAATCAGCCGCAGTGAGCCATTCTGTCCATACCTCCATCGCCGTGAGCATAATGGGCGGACTGATCGTCATGATCATAGGCATCGCTCTTTGCGATCCTTTGTTGAAAATGATGGGCACTCCGGAGGATATTTTTGAGCTGTCGGCGCAGTATATGAAGATCTATTTCATCGGCATGCCCGCGAGCATGGTATACAACTTTGCCGCAGCCATTCTGCGGGCTGTAGGCGACAGCCGCCGCCCGATGTACTATCTTGTCATTGCCGGTATTGTGAATGTATTATTCAACCTGTTCTTCGTAATCGTGCTGCATATGAGCGTTACAGGCGTGGCGTGGGCAACGGTGATTTCCCAGTATCTCTCGATGGTGCTCATCATGTTGTGTCTTTTCAGGAGTGAAGGGGCTATACGTTTCATACTAGGGCAGATGCGTATTGATTGGCAAAAGTTGAAGGACATCGTGAGGATCGGGCTGCCTGCAGGATTGCAGGGTACGCTGTTTTCCATTTCCAATGTGATGATCCAATCGGCTGTCAATTCCTTTGGTTCCACAATGGTGGCTGCCAGTTCGGCTTCAACCAATGTGGAGAGCTTTGTCGGCACTACAATGAACGCCTATTACAATTCGGCTATCACCTTTACCGGGCAGAACATGGGCGCGAAGAAGTATGATCGGATCGACACCGTTGCCAAGGTGATCACTGTATTGATCTTTGCCTCCTGGATCTTCATGGGCGGCGCGACATTGCTTTTTGGAAGGCCGCTGCTCGGTATCTACACGTCCGATCCTCAGGTCATCGAACTGGGTATGCTGCGACTGACAGTCATGATGGCCGCATTCTTCACCTGCGGCATTATGAACGTATTCCCGGGCCTGACCCGTGCGATGGGCTATTCCATATCGTCCATGGTTTGTACACTGGTGGGCGCCTGCCTAATGCGGATCGTTTGGCTGGCAACGTTCTTTGCCTGGCATCCCACGGTGATCATGCTCTTTGCCTGCTACCCAATCACCTGGGGGTTGGCAGGGATCGGCCAGGTGGGCATCTTCTTGTACGCACGGCGACGCATCCGCAAACGCGAGTATGAAGCGACGGAATCCGCGTCCGCAGAGGCATTGAGTGTTCACTGCGAGTAATCCCGCAAGCGGGAAATGTCTTGACAAGCAGTAA
>CAYWGM010000069.1:0-7475 GCA_964457875.1 uncultured Eubacteriales bacterium
TTACTCCTGAAGTGATACTGGCGGGGCGCAGGATCAACGACAGCATGGGCAAGTATGTGGCCGAGAACACCGTCAAGCAGCTGATCAAGGCCGACCGGCCGGTGAAAGTTCTCGGATCCGTTGGCCGCCGCCGAAGCCCGCGGCTACATCTATTGGCGGCTGTAGCTACTGTTTTTATTGGGGCGGAGATATCCAACAGTCTTTATAAGTCTTAATTCAGATATCGCTTAAGCTCTTTATAAAAGTTTTCTCTGGTACCGGCCAGAATAATAACCACGATAGCGCCATTTTCCTGCCGCGATAATCGGTAAGCTAATTCGTAGTTGGTACGGTTGTGGTAAATATCGAGGCAGAATATTCCGCTTAAGTCTCCGGTTTTTGCGCTGCCAATGTTGGGGTTATTTCTTGTGAGTTTCCGCCATTGTTGCCGAAAATCTCATCTGTCCGCATCCTCGATAAGCTTTTCTACTGCCGGGCGTATCTGACGGCTGATGCGTTTGAATTCGCTTAATAATTTCTGTCCGGAGTATCCTTGCTCGATCAGATCGGATAATATTTCTTCGGCAAATGCGGTATCGGTATTCTTTATAGGTGTGAGGATGAGCATACCATTTGAATAAATGCAGTCGAGTTCTTCTGACAAGCCCATAGCTTCATAGTACTTTGCCGGGATTGTCACTTGACGCTTTGAAGAAATATGAATCCTTCGTTTTTTGTAAGGAAACTTGGTATCCTTACTAATTTAAATTCAAAAATGTAATTATTGTCAATGCGTATTCGTTAACTTTTTGTGCGATCCGATATAGACAGCATGGGTAATTTATACATTAATTGGTATTTTCTATTTACAATTATTGATATTACCAGGTATAATATACTGGTAATAATGTTGACTGACGCTAATATACATGATAATATGCTGAGCCTGTGGCAAGACGCGGAAAATAGTATTTAGGCATAATATGAATAGGATTACGAAAAATATTGATTTGACAGGATGGTGCCGGAATGACCGAAGAAAAGATGAATGAACTGGCAAAGCGGATATCGAAAAACATCCGAAATTGCGAAAAAGACATCGACAAAATGATGATGTATGCAGACCGGATGGAAGAAGTGGAAAATGAAATGAGAAAAAAGGAGATACAGGCCTATAAAAGTTATCTTTCATACTGCAAACATGCAAATGTATTGAGGTGATAGGACCGCATGAAATGGTACTCGAGGTTTACCTCTGATAAGAGGGCAAGAAAAAGTGATAACAAGTCCGGTATGAATAGAGAAACGCTGATTACCATTATCAAGCTGGTCATAGGTGTGGCTATTGTAGTTGCCGGATGTATTTTTTTCTTCAACAATATAGGCGAAGATATTACCGTTTCAAACATTGAGATTGCCGGCGTAAAAGTAGGTTATTTCAAAGGCGCTTTCGGCGTGGTGCTGGTGATCATCGGCGGCATTATTATTTATAAGTCTGCGAATGACATTTCAATTAAATGATTTCAAGCGAATTACATTTGACTAAATTTAATATCGAAAATCTTGCCGGATGCATTAAGAGGTTTCTAAGTGTCGATTATAGTAATAAGTCTATCATGAAACTTGTTAATGAAAATGTCATCCCAAGAATCGAAGTGTTCTTAGGTCAAGCTAAATATTTCTATTTCGAAGACAATTACATCGAAAGTGCATGGAAAGAAATGGTGAGCCTTCACTATGTCAACACATCATATAAAATCAAGCAATACGTTGCACGAATACACCTATTTACAGCCGATACGATTGAATCTGATAAATACCTCGGATATTTCAACATCAGACCGATAGATGAATTCAGGATTTTATTATCATATATTGTGCCGAACTGGAAAGTACTTTTATTGCCGCAGAATAAAAAGCATGCATATGTCATGGCATATGAGGACGAGGTACATATACACGGCATAACACTGAACATTTCCACTTTCAGGTTCTTCGCGCAGGATTCGGTTGTGGCAAGCTGCGTTCATGCCAATATTCTCATGATTTCCCGGTATCTTAATAAGGTCTTTGGATATAAAGGCATAAGGTTGAGGGATATAGACAGCGGGTATTCATTTCTGAAGACAAAATGCTTTCCGACGAAAGGGCTCTTATCCCAGCAGATCATAGAGATATTTAATAATAACCATATACCTGTAAAATTATATTATTATTCGGACGAAGAAGATAAATCCGATTTTGACGGCATTATACGGACATACGTCGAAAGCGGCATCCCGGTGATTTTGTGCATAGAAGAACATGCGATCTTGTTAGTCGGTCATCTGCTGGATGACAATGGCAATTATGAATACCTGATATTCGATGATTCAGCCGCTATAGTTGAAGAGATCCATAAAGAAAGCCAATCTTTCATCTCCGATATTTCCTGGGAACAAATCAGGGACAAACTCACACAATGGGATTTCATCGTCGTGCCCGAGCATGAACGGGTGTATATGAACTATGGACATATTAATGAACTAATTATTAATTATATGGAAAACTGGGACTTTTTGCGTGATTTTGAAATTGACGGCGAGGCGCCTCAGAGCTATTCCACAAGGATCATACTGGTTGATAACAGCTACTTGAAAGGATTTCTTCTGAATAACGCCTATAGAATTAACAACAAGGCATATATGAAAGAATACAACGATTTTTTGAATAATAACTCACCGCATTATATCTGGTATTATGAGATCGTTGCCAAATGGAAGAATGACGAAATGATTGCGGCCATACTCGCCGACCCGACTTATAATATAAAAACATTGAATAATATTTTCTTTAACAACAATCCATTTTTTCTTAAAAAGCCGTTAGGGCTATTAAAAGAGTTACCAGAGTAATTTTGTGAAGCAGGAAGTGATGATGAAAACGGGTCACAATATCAAAATACTCGTTACCGGCGCAAAGGGCTTCATCGGGAAGAACCTTGTCGCCGAGCTCAGGAACCGCAGATATGACTGCATTTATGAGTACGACCTCGACACTCCGGAACAAATGCTTGAATTGTTCACGCGGGATTGCGACTTTGTATTCCACTTGGCCGGGGTCAACCGCCCGCAGGATGAAAGCGAGTTTATGGAGGGCAACTCAGGCTTCACATCGGTCCTGCTGGATAGCCTGAAGGCCAATAATAAATATAGTAAGCCTGTGGTTCCGGTGCTCATCAGCTCCTCAATACAGGCCGGATCTGATAATCTTTACGGCAGGAGCAAGAAGGCGGGCGAGGATCTGGTGTTTGCCTACGGCAGGGAGACCGGCACCCCGGTGTATGTCTACCGGCTGCCCAATGTTTTTGGCAAGTGGTGCAGGCCCAATTACAACAGCGCGGTTGCGACCTTCTGCCATAATACGGTCAACGGCCTCGGCATCAAGATTAACGACCCCGATGCAACGCTTAGCCTTGTGTATATCGATGATGTGGTGAATGAGTTCGTTGCCGCGATGGAAGGCAATGCTTCGAATGGCGAAGGCAGTGCTTCGTATGGCGGCAGCTGCTGCGGTTGTTGCTATTGCCATGTGCCGGTGATATACCGGACCACCGTCGGCGAGGTGGCCGGCCTGATCGCGGGTTTCAGGAACAGCCGCGAGAACAGGACTATCCCCGATATGTCGGACGGCCTGACAAGCAAGCTTTACAGTACTTATCTGAGCTATCTGCCGGGCGACCGTCTCAGCTACCCGCTCAAGATGAACGCCGACGACCGCGGCTCGTTCACCGAGTTCATCAGGACGACCGACCAGGGTCAGTTCTCCGTGAATATATCCAGGCCGGGCGTCACTAAGGGCAACCACTGGCATCACACTAAAAGTGAGAAATTTCTGGTCGTCAGCGGTAAAGGCGTCATCAGGCTCAGGAGGGTCGACGGCAGCAATTGCGGCAGCAGCGGATTCAGTAACAGCGATGATAGTAATATCGGTGACAGTAATATTGGTGACAGTAATAGCGGTGTTAGTTGCAGCAGTGTTATAGAGTATTATGTAAGCGGCGATAAGCTCCAGGTTGTAGATATTCCTCCAGGCTTCACGCACAACATCACCAATCTCGGCGACGCCGATATGGTCACCATAATGTGGGCCAGCGAATGCTATGATCCGGCGAATCCGGACACCCATTTGCTTGATGTTTAGGGAGGGAGAATAAAGACTTTTTTGCTTACGGGAGGCAGATCATATGTGCAAACTCAAACTGATGACGATAATAGGGACAAGGCCCGAGATAATCAGGCTGTCGGCTTGCATAAAGGCATGCGATAAGTACTTCGACCACGTGCTTGTGCATACGGGCCAGAACTATGACTATACTCTGAACCAGGTGTTCTTCGACGACCTCGGGCTGCGCAAGCCTGACCATTATCTCGACAGCGCGGGCAAGACCTTAGGCGAGACCATGGGCAACATCATTACAAGGTCATATGACATCCTGCAGAGAGAGAGGCCGGACGCGCTGCTTATATTGGGCGACACTAATTCCGCGCTGTGCGCCATATCGGCCAAGCGCCTCAAGATCCCCATATTCCATATGGAAGCGGGTAATCGCTGCTTCGATCAGAATGTGCCTGAGGAGATCAACCGCAAGATTGTCGACCATATCTCGGACATAAACCTTCCTTACACTGAACACAGCCGCCGGTACCTGTTGGCCGAAGGATTCCGCAGGGAGCATATCTTTGTCACCGGTTCGCCGATGCGCGAAGTATTGCGCGATAATATGGTAAAGATTGAGGCAAGCGACGTACTCGAAAGGCTGGGCTTGAAAAAGGATGGATTCGTGGTCGTATCGGCGCACCGCGAAGAGAACATCGATGACGGGGCGCACTTCATGTCGCTGATGACAGCGATCAACGGCATAGCGGAGCGGTACGGGCTGCCTGTCATCTATTCAACACATCCGAGGAGCCTGAAGTTCATCGAGCAGCGCGGCTTCAAGTTCCATCCGCTGGTGCGAAACCCTAAGCCCTTCGGCTTCTTTGATTATGTCAAGCTGCAGATGAACGCTTACTGTGTGCTCTCCGACAGCGGCACTCTTTCCGAGGAGAGCGCGATGCTGGGATTTCCGGGCGTCCTGCTGCGTACCTCGACCGAGAGGCCCGAGGCCGTCGACAAAGGGACAATCGTCATCGGCGGCATAACGTCGGACGACGTCGCGCAGGCGGTGGAGCTAGCCAGGGAAATGTACGAGGATACGCATCATACTTCCATCCCGCCGGACTACATAGATACCGATGTCTCGGTTAAAGTGGTCAAAATAATCCAGAGTTATACGAAAATCATTAATACGTTTGTGTGGAATAAATGGTATACTAATTAGCAGAGCGATTATTCTACCAGAAGGGTGATTTGTATGACTGAGACAAAATCAATCAAAGTTGCCGCATCAACGTATAAAGTATTAAAAGAGGCTGCTGAGAAAGAGAATACAACGATGCAGCTGATATTGGACAAGTTGGCAAAAGAATACAAGACCAAGAAATTCTTTGAAGCAGTAAATCAGACATATGGCAGGATGTCTCCCTCTGAATGGGAAAATGAACTTGCTGAACGCAGAGAAATGGATCTGACGCTTAAGGACGGACTAGAGGGGGATGATGATGAAGCGTGGTGAAATATGGTTTGCCAATTTTGATCCGGTAATTGGTAACGAACAGGCAGGAAAAAGACCTGTTCTGATTATTTCTGTCGACGCTTTTAATCTGGGCGGTTCAAGAATGGTGGTTGCAGTGCCTTTAACAAAGCACGATAAAAAGCAGCCGTTGCATGTGCTTGTAACAAAGGAAGAGACAGGCCTATCGGTGGATTCCTTTATCAAGACCGAGGATATCCGCGGAATATCTAAAGCAAGGTTGCTTAACAAAATCGGAGCTGTTGACGAATATACAATTTCCGAAGTCGAAATCAGGATCAAAAGACTGCTTGGATTGGAGTAGTCATCCTCCATGTCAGAAGCATAGTCCTATTGCATGATAGTTGAAATAACGCTATAATAAATTGTTGTTTTTAGTAGAATCCGGCAAAAGTGGTGGAGGCAAGGATGGAAGAGCTTGATCTGCGGGAGCTGCTGCAAATTGTTATCAAGAGATGGTGGATTATTGTCGCCGCCGCACTCGTGTGTGTTTTATCGGTCACCTTTGTGACCTTCTTTATTCTGGTGCCTGTCTATCAGGCCAACACTACCTTGTACGTAGGCAAAAACGTCGAAGGCAACGCCGAGATAGCGTATAATGACTTGCTTATAGGCGACCGGCTCATCAGCGACTATCGCGAGTTCATCAGGAGCAGGCTGGTCACCGGCCAGGTCATCAAGGAACTCGGGCTGAGCGATATGTCGACAGCCGGCCTGGCTTCGAAGGTCTCTGTGAATTCCAAGCAGAACACGAGGATCATCGAGATAACGGTCGAGGATGAGAACCCTGAGCTCGCGCGGGATATCGCCAATAAGACAGCCGACGTCTTCAAGACGCAGGTGGTAACAAAGATACTCGACGTCAAGAACGTGCAGATCATCGACGTGGCGGAGACGCCGGGAGGCCCGGTGAAGCCCAACAAGCAGATGAATGTCGCTATTGCGTTGGTGCTCGGATTGATTTTGGGATTTGGTATTATATTTCTTATGGAATATTTCGATAAAACTATTAAGACTCCGGATGATGTCAAAAAGCATCTGGATCTGCCGGTGCTGGGGACGATACCGATATTCCCCGATAACTGGCATTGATGACAGTTAATTCGATTCGAATTCGAATGGAGGCACGCGATGCACCACAGGATCTCACTTATTACCCACAGTAAGCCGAAATCGCCAATATCAGAGGCATACCGGGTATTGAGGACGAATATCCAGTTTTCCAGTATTGACAAGCCTCTTAAGGTGATTGCCGTGACCAGTACGGGACCAGGCGAAGGCAAGACCACCACGGTTTCCAACCTGGCGGTGACGTTTGCGCAGTCGGGCAGCAGGACGCTGGTGATCGACGCTGACATGCGTAAACCTACGATACACAGGGCGTTCGGCTTGCTCAACACCACAGGCCTGACGAATGTCCTGGTGCAGCATTATGATTATACCGACTGCTTGCATGTATATCCCGAAGGGACGCTAGATCTGCTTCTGTGCGGCGCCATCCCTCCCAATCCTTCGGAGCTGCTGTCGTCGAATGTCATGAAGAATTTTATTCAGAAGGTCCGCAACGATTACGATATAATCATCATAGATACGCCCCCTGTGGGCACCGTCACCGATGCCGCCATCCTTTCGACCATCGTGGACGGCACGATCCTGGTGGTGTCATCGGGGAAGATCGAGTATGACTCAGCCGCCAGGGCGAAGGAACTGCTGCAGAAAGTCAACGCCAACATCATCGGCGTTGTGTTGAACAATTTGGTCAAAAACGCACAGGGCAACTATTACTATTATTATTACTATTATTATGGTGAGAACAACGAAG
>CAYWGM010000070.1:0-2260 GCA_964457875.1 uncultured Eubacteriales bacterium
ATCACAGAAAAAAAGGAATGGCTACTTCCCTCATGAAACATATGCTCGAGTTTTTGAAGGAACAAGGAATTCAGAAAGCAATGCTTCATGCAATGGAAGATGGCAAAGGCGTATATAGGAAATGCGGCTTTTCACTAAATGAGAATCTCATGGAAATGAAATTATGACAAATATGATGAACATTACTTTTACTGCCGGGGAAGCGGACGAGGCTATCTCCATCATGCAGGAAGCGGCAAAGTGGCTTCAGGTTGTCCTTGAAAATGATGCGATATCGGCAGTGCTTGCGAAAGGCCTTCTTTTGGCGGATTTACTTCAGCGTTATAATAAAGTCAAGGTATGTCTTGATATAGGAAGGCTTCACTTGCAGGAGATGCTTGATCCATCTTTTGATGCTATGGAATTCGCCGAACTGACGGCGCCTTTTACCTATTTGATACATCTATGGGATACCAGTTTTGTCCAGAACCTGTCCGGAGGGCACTATCCGGTGTTGCCCGGACTGAGGCCATCTGCAGGCTGGGCTGATATCAAGGCATTTATTGATATTATAAAGGGATATAACACCAATGTTAAGGTATTGTTCGAGCACAGATCGGACTTGGTAAGTGATGCAGAACTGAGTGAATGCTACCGTTGGGTTGGGCAGATGCTTTGGGGATAGACCATATGGTAAAGCTTGATGCAGCTGAATTACAAACAGAGATTGTTGAGATGCTTGATAGAGAAAAACATACAGTGCTGGCAACATGCTCCAGTGACCGAGTTACGGCAAGGACGGTAAGCTATGTCAATATGGGTTTAACAATACTATTTCAAACAGACAAAAGATTTAAGAAGGTTGACCAGATACTCAAGAACCATAATGTTGCCCTGTGTATAGGAAACCTTCAGATCGAAGGGACAGCAGAGCTGTCGGGACATCCGTCCGAGCCTTATAATGCGCACTTCTGCAGCCTTTATAAGCAAAGGCACCCTGATTCTTTCGAAAAGTATTTATCCATTAAGAGCGAAATCGTTATTAGAGTGAAGCCCTCCTTATTCATTCTCTGGAGATACATTGACGGCAAGCCCTGCAGGGATTATCTGATCGTGATTGAGAATACTGCATATAGAGAGTTTTATGAACCCGCTCAGCCTCAAAACATTCCGGGATTGATGATGTAGCAATCGACAATCGATACAATCAATGAGTAAAATGTAATTAGGTCAAGAGAATAAAAAGTACATGCATCATATCAAAGTGTTAACATAGAACGACGCAATATTGGAATCAACTACCACTTGCTTCAATTTATAATAATTTACAAAAATTTATAGTAATTAATAATATTTTATAATATTTTATAATAATTTATTGCCAATACGGCGCTGATAGCGTATAATGTAATTAAGAAGGGGTAAACTGAATCCGCTTCGATGTTTCTGCCCATGCTCATCAAAGAATGGCGGAAAGGCAAATAGACATTGAAAAGGTGCTGAAATGTATTTTGGAAGGTCAAACGGTAGAATTCCAAAGAGATAAAATAACAGATGACATTAAAGTCTTGTTTCAAGAAGCTACTGATAAAACACCTGAAATATATGTGATCGTGGCCGCTTTAGACACCCCGCTGATCATTACTGTTTGTAGAACTAGAGATGAGGTTTGGAAATGTGTGGGCGATGTTCTAAAAAGAAGGGGGATGTATTTGAAATGAGTAAGAACTGTTATATCTGTAATACGAAGATGGAACAAAAGCAAACGTCCATCAATACAGGATGGGGACAGTATAAGTTAACGGTAGAAGGTGTTAGTGCCTATGTATGTCCGAAATGTGGTGAAATAGTCCTCGAAGGTAAAGATTCAGTAATGTTGCAAAAGCTAGGTAAGAGCCTGGCTGAGGTTTCTGACGAACAAAAACCGGATGTACTGAACCTGACCGAAGTAGCAGACTTACTACGGGTTACAAGCCAAACCATATATAACATGATCAAAGACGGTAGGCTTAAGGCTTATAAATTTGGCCGTGAGTGGAGGTTCTTCAGAAAGGAAGTCGAGGCATTCATGACTGGCGGCGGTTCATTTGACATTGCCGCAAGAAGCAAATCCGGAGAACTAAATAAACAGGATGCGGATATTATATCCAAGTATGTGTGAGCAATATGAGGTATCTATATGAAAATTGTCCTGAGCGGTATGCTCAGGATGTTGTTTATTCAATGAGATTGACTCCACCAGTTGATATTTATAGTGTCTGCGATTTTTATGATATAAAGA
>CAYWGM010000070.1:2360-7443 GCA_964457875.1 uncultured Eubacteriales bacterium
AAGATACAGTAATTGATAGGGTAATTGAGGAGGGGGCAGGCATCATAGGCTACATCGGTGTGTTGTTTCTTGCGGCAATTCTGCTTTTTGGGGCCGCAGCTGCGGCTTCGCTGATATTGACCAAACGGCACAGAGTGTGCAATATCGTTTCGAATATCATATGTATCATGGCTTCCGCAGTCGGAGCCTTCGCTTCTCTGGCGCACATAATCTCAGACAATGAGAAAATAACGGTTGAAGTCTTCAAATCCGCGATACCTTTCGTATCGGCGAGTCTGACGGTCGACAAGCTGTCGGCATATTTCGTGCTCGGTTTGTCGGTGCTCACATTATGCGTTTCGATATATTCGATCGGTTACATATCACATTATTATGGTAAACGGAACGTGGGGGTTTTCAATTTCCTGTATTCGACCTTCATCCTGTCCATGATATTTGTGATGACCGCGGGCAATGCCGTTTTCTTCCTTATAGCGTGGGAGGCCATGTCGGTGATCTCGTATTTCCTGGTGGTCTTCGAGTCGGAGAAGGAAGAGAATCAGAGAGCCGGCACGTTATACATAATCATGACGCATATCGGCACGGCATTCCTGCTGATCGCATTCATGATCATGTTCGGTTATACCAAGTCATTTGATATGTCCGGATCTTCGGCGGCCATACCGGAATTTGCGAAGAGCGTGATGTTCGTCTTGTTCCTTATAGGTTTTGGGACAAAAGCCGGGGTCATCCCCGTGCA
Organism: uncultured Eubacteriales bacterium; assembly: GCA_964457875.1. Taxonomy (GTDB): domain Bacteria; phylum Bacillota; class Clostridia; order Acetivibrionales; family CAYWGM01; genus CAYWGM01. Next base: position 3,100 of record CAYWGM010000070.1, read on the forward strand.
TATCTGGCTGCCTTATGCGCATCCCGCCGCTTCAAGCAATGTTTCAGCCCTGATGTCGGGCGTGATGATCAAGACCGCGATATACGGCATGATCAGGTTCATATTATCTTATCTGGGCGTCGAACAGACTTGGTGGGGTATTCTGATCCTGGCTGTCGGCGTCGTATCGGCCGTGCTCGGGGTGGCATATGCCCTGATGGAGCATAATATCAAGAGGCTTCTGGCATTTCACAGCATTGAGAATATCGGGATAATACTGATCGGCCTCGGCGTCAGCTTCATGGCGTTTGCGCAGCATGATACGCTTCTGGGCGGTCTGGCGCTTGTCGCATCCCTTTTCCATACATTCAACCATACTTTATTCAAAGGCGGACTTTTCCTCGGCGCAGGCTCGATTCAGTATTCGACGCACACCAAGGATATCGAGGAACTCGGCGGATTGATAAAGCGAATGCCGGTTACGGCGGTATTTGTACTGTGCTTTTCTTTGTCCATATGCGCGATCGTTCCTTTTAACGGCTTTGTAAGCGAGTGGCTGACTTACCAGTCGCTTTTTGCGGGCATAAGTCCGGGGCAGGCCGGCATCAATATCGCGTCGATCCTGTCGGCGGCTGCGCTTGCTTTGGCCGGAGCGCTGGCGGTGGCTTGCTTCGTCAAGCTCTTCGGGATTTCTTTCCTCGGTCGCCCGAGGAGCCAACACGCTTCGCATGCAAAAGAGGTCCCGCTGACGATGAATATCGGAATGGGCATATTGGCGGTATCGTGTCTTGCCATCGGCCTTTTCCCCATGGTGTTCATCAAGGTCGTCGACAGCGTTGCAATGGGCATCGGCGGCGTTTCAATGCTGGAACACCTGCAGGGAGGCTTTCTTATAGCCTATTACCCTTTGAATGTCTCCGGCAACAGCATTTCACCACTCGAGGCGTTGATCGTATTGATCGGGATCATACTGATTTCTCTTTTGGTAATAAGGGTGATCGGCGGGAAGTATGTCGAAAGGAAATACGGGACCTGGGATTGTGGGTTTGAAGCGCTGAATTCGAGGATGCAGTACAGCGCCACCGGGTTCTCGAAACCATTGCGGATCGCTTTGAGGATACTGTATCGGCCAAAAAGGGAAGTCAAGCTCGAAGAAGGCGTTTCCCCATATTTTCCGGTATCGGTCACATATAAGCTGTCGAATGAATCGATTTTCGAGAGGTATTTTTATACGCCTGTTCTTCGGATGGTCAAAGATTTTTCACGCAGGGTCAAATTCTCCGTGCAGACGGGAAGCGTGCACAAGTACCTGGTGTACATATTCATAACCGTCCTGGTATTAATGCTTTATAACAGGCTCGCATAGCAGGCTCGCATAGGAAAGGCAACGGGAATAAGAGGAAAACCCATATGAAGAGTGTAGTTTACATAATATTGCAACTGACGGTCATCATTATGATCGCGCCTCTGGTGAACGGGGTGATAAAGAAGGTCAAAGCCCTGACGCAGAAAAGAAAAGGCGCGCCGGTCCTGCAGCTGTACTTCGACCTTTATAAGCTGCTGAAGAAGAAAGCTGTGGTTTCGGAGACCGCATCATGGGTGTTCAGGGCCGCGCCGTACGTTGTGTTCTCCACGGCAGCGGCAGCCGCCTTGCTTGTCCCCGCGACGACGCTTGTCACGCCGGCAGGATTTCCGGGAGATATCATCCTGCTGATATATGTCCTCGCCCTGGGAAGGTTTTTCCTGACAATCGCCGGCCTCGATACGGCAAGCACCTTCGGAGGCATGGGGAGCAGCCGCGAGGCGATGATATCGTCCCTGATCGAGCCTTCGATCCTTGTCTCGGTGTTCACGACAGGGCTTATAGCCGGATCGACCTCGGTGTATTCGATGATGGAAGCTGCCAAAGGTATTGGGATACCTCTGGCTCAGCCGGTATTCATCATGGTCTTCCTTGCCCTCCTGGTCATTATCATAGCCGAGACGTCCCGAATACCGGTGGACGATCCCGCGACGCACCTTGAGCTTACGATGGTGCATGAGGCGATGATCCTTGAGCATTCGGGCAGGCACCTTGCGTTGATGGAGCTTGGAGCTGCCGTCAAGCAGCTGGTCTTCATCACATTGCTGGTCAACATCTTCATCCCGCACGATCAGCTTTTAGGAATCGGAGCCGCCGCAGCGGGTATGGCAACTGTCGTAGTTTCACTTCTGATTTATGTGATAAAAGTGGTTCTGGTTTCCGTGATAATCGCAATAGCGGAGGTCAGTACCGTCAAGTTCAGGTTCTTCAGTGTGCCTAACCTGGCGGCATTGGCCTTTATATTGTCTTTTCTCGGATTTTTGCAACACTTTGTCTTCGGGAGGTAGATGAATTGGATATAGAGAATTTCCTGGATGTTCTGTCGTTGATGATACTGTTTTCATCTTTTGTGCTGATGGCAAATAAAAGGATAAAGTCATACATCATGACATTCAGGCTTCAATCGGCGCTTATTGCGATTGCCGCAGGGATCATCGGTTTCAGGGGTCTTTTCGCGGACGGGCATATCGACATCCTGGTAGTATGTGTTGTCATTATTGCGTTAAAGGTGATATACATACCGAAAATGCTGCACAAGACGTACGCCAAAGTCGAATACAAGGTGGAGAAGGATTTCTTCCTCAATATACCGGTACTGATCTTCGGATGTTGTGTCCTCGTGGTGTTTTCATATTTCTCGGTCTCGGCGATTGACGGGCTGGATTCCGGGCAGATGAACGTGCAGATAGTCAATGCAGTTTCGGTGGTATTGATCGGAATGTTTTTTATGATCAGCAGGAAGAAGGCCATCGGTCAGATAGTAGGCTTTCTTGAGGTGGAAAACGGACTTTTTGTCGCGGCCATGTTCTCCACGCACGGTATGCCGTTCATCGTCGATATGGGCATATTTATAGACCTGATCACCGCGGTGCTGATCATGGGCATCATGGTGTTCAAGATAAACAATAAATTTGAATCGATTGATATAAACAGGTTAAAGAACTTGAGGGGATAGAGAAATGGGTCTTGTTTTATGGGTCATACCGGTAATCACGGTTTTGGCTATAGCGTTTTTTAACAGGAGCAAAATGCTTCATATCGCAAGTATCACCGCAGCGGCAATAATGATGATAGCCGCCGGGATTGTGACCGGAGGGGTCATGCTCTCTGGCAAAGTTGAATACGCCGCTTTCGGAGGGATTTTTTATGTCGATGCCGTAAGTGTGATCATACTTGATATAGTCGTGGTAATCGGTTTAATGGCATGCATATACTCAGCCGGATATCTGGAAGAGGAACTGAAGCATGAGAAGATCGACCTGCGCAGGTTTAAACTATATTACATACTGATGCATACCTTCATGTTCACTATGGTGTTTGCAATGACTGTAAAAAATATGGGCATCATGTGGATAGCGATAGAGGCGACCACTCTCGCATCAGCCTTCCTCGTCGGTTTTTACAATGACAAGAAGGCCCTGGAGGCTGCATGGAAGTATGTGATAATTTGCTCCGTGGGCATTGCCATCGCGCTTATGGGGATAATCTTCCTGCACCTGTCTTCGGTGGGCGTGATCGACGGTAAGCACCTGCTTGATTGGACGGCCTTTTTTAATAACGCAAAGACCCTGAAAAGCCCTATACTGAGGCTGGCGTTCATATTCATCCTTATCGGCTTCGGAACTAAAGCGGGACTTGCCCCGATGCACACGTGGCTGCCGGATGCCCACAGCCAGGCCCCTTCTCCGATAAGTGCGCTGCTTTCCGGCGTCCTGCTCAACAGCGCGATGTACGCCATCATAAGGACTGTCTCTATAGTCAATAAGAATCTCGGCGGCAGCGATTTTACAGGGACGCTTTTGATTGCAGCCGGGTTGCTGTCAATAGGTACGGCGGCGATATTCATACTTACGCAAAAGGATTACAAGAGGCTTCTCGCATATTCAAGCATCGAACATATGGGGATAATCGCCTTCGGTATCGGCATCTTCACACCGGCGTCGGTATTTGCGGCGTTGTTCCATGTGATAAACCACTCGTTTACAAAATCCATGCTCTTCCTTTCATCGGGCAACATCCTGCAGAAATATGGCACAAGGGATATATCTCGTGTGAGGGGATTGCTTAAGGTCCTTCCGTTTACGGGAATGGCTTTTCTCCTCGGTATGTTCGCAATAGCGGGAACTCCTCCGTTCAGCGTGTTTGCAAGTGAGTTCAACGTGATTGCGTCTGTATTCGAAAAAAACAGTTTCTTATTAGGCGCGGTCTTTGCAATGATGGTGTCGTTTGTCTTTGTCGGAATGGCGCTGACGCTGTTTAAAATGTTCTACGCCAAAGGCGGC
>CAYWGM010000071.1:0-2819 GCA_964457875.1 uncultured Eubacteriales bacterium
GTTATAATGCATATCTGCCAAGTATTGTATATAGTGCTCGAATTCTGTCGGGCTTATGAATATATTTTTTGCTCCGAACGTTGCTGCATCAATCCCATGAAAGGTAAGGACAGGCAGGTGTTTGATTTCTTGAATCAGTTTATTCTGACTATAAGTGTCCGGTATTGTCAAACCGTATAGGGTAAATGCCTCTGCTACCTTAGCCTGAGTATATACATTGACAATACTGTTAGGAGGCATTATTGCCAAAGTAAAAGCGATGATAACCGTACCGCCGATCTTCACCTTTTTTTTCATTGTAGTGAGGTTATGAATAAATGAATAATTGTTCAATATGTATTGCATAATTGGTGTGAAATCGTGTCTAAAAAGGTATATGGACAAACGTTGTATAGATGATATATAATACCTATGAACTTAAACATAATAAATCATTAATCAAATAGATTTGGAGTTGGTATATGCCGGACGACAAATTGCTGATCAGGTCTCAGGGGACATATCATGTACTTAAGAAAACCGATATAATTTTGATTACACGAGTTGAAAGAAAGACTGTAATATATACAGAAAAGCATGGTCTGGAGTCGAATTATACACTATCGTTTTTTGAGAGCAATCTGGGTGATAGATTCTTTAGATGTCACGAAGGTTACATAATAAATGTCGACTATGTCTCTGGAATGCAATTGTATGGAAAGAAGACATATACAGTCAAATTACATAATACTGAGCAGACTGCATTAATGACATTTGAAAAAATGGATTTATTCAAGAAGAACTACTGCAGCCGATATGACCCTCAGCTGCGGTAGCTGCCGTTTATCTTGACGTAATCATACGAATAGTCGCATGTCCACATTGTATCGGTGCCGCTGCCTTCATTGAGGACGACCGATATACGGATATCTTTGCCTGAAAGCGTCTTTTTGGCTTTGGCTTCATCGAATCCGACAGCCGTCCCATTCTGGCAAAACAATATGCCGTTTATGGATATTTTAATTTGCTCCGGATTAAAATCAGCTCCGGAGTAGCCCGCGGCCGTGATGATCCTGCCCCAGTTGGCATCGCAGCCGAACATCGCGGTCTTCACCAGAGGGGAATTGGCTATTGCCTTAGTTATCTTGTGTGCATCTTCATCGCTTGCAGCACCTGTCACTTGGATCTCGATCAGCTTGGTTGCGCCTTCGCCGTCTGCCGCCAGCTTCTTTGCCAGCTCTATGCACAATTTCTTCAGCGCTTCGGCAAAAATCCTGTAATCCTCATTTTCCGCGTTTATTATGCTATTTCCGGCTGTCCCGTTGGCTAATATCACCACCATGTCATCGCAACTGGTATCACCATCTATCGTAACACGGTTGAAGCTTGCGTCGACCGCCGGTTTGAGGGCCTTGCTGAGGAGCTCTTGCGTTATGTCGGCATCTGTCGTTATTATTGATATCATTGTAGCCATATTGGGGCATATCATGCCCGAACCTTTAGCCATGCCGCCGATCCTCACCGTACGCGGTCCGTGATGATCCAGCTCGAATTCTACCGCGGCTGTCTTCGGTACTGTATCGGTCGTCATGATTGCTTCCGCCGCATTATCGCCGCCGTCGGGCGTGAGGGACGCCACGGCTTCGACTATTCCATTCCTGACCTTTTCCAGGTCCAACGGCATACCGATGACTCCTGTGGAACCTACCAGAACCTCTTTCTCACAACACTTGAGTTGTCTTGATGCGATGGAGACCATCCCTACGGCATTGGCGTCGCCCTGGCTGCCGAGGCACGCATTGGCGTTACCGGTGTTTACGACGACCGCGCGGATCCCTTTACCCTGAATTTGATTCTGGCTCTTGAGGTGCTCCATAGTGAGCTGCAGCGAATGTCCTTTAATAATATTTTTTGTGAAGACGCCTGCTGCCGCGGCATTTCTGTCGGATACCACGAGCGCAAGGTCTTTTCTTCCGTTATTCTTCAGCCCGCTCGCGACTCCCGAGGCCTTGAATCCTTTTGGCGCCGTGACGCCGCCGTTTATCATTTTCATACGTGAGAATCCCCTTTGTGTATTTAATGTTGATCATTAAAAAGCTAATAAAATTCTATCATTATCGTATATATATGGCAATAATGCTGCCCCAAACACTGAATGAGGTTCGGCCAGCAAGTACCCCACCAATTCCCACATCGTTTTTTTAATACTTATAAACGTTTATCGTAGTAATGCACGTTTAGCAAAAATGTTCATTCCTACAGTAAACAAATACGAAGCCAATTTCCATAGAAATTTAATCAAATATATGTCCAATCAGCGCATCATCAACAATTCCTTGACAGCATATCGGGCATACTAATATAATTATAGAAAATTCATAGATTTGCAGTGAACGGGAGGAGTAACCGGCAGCGCGTATACACGTAAACACGTATATGTATATGCTCAAGGTCGACAGAGAGGGAGCGCCAAGCGGTGGGAGCGCTTTCAGGATCAAAGCCGGTGAAGGTCGCCCGGGAGCACTCTGCCGGAAAGCACGAGCAATCAGCAATTATGTCAGAGCGGTCATGATCAATCAGACCGTTATCAAACGATATGAGATGCCCGTGAGGGAATTTTGGTGGTACCGCGGAAATGACGCCTTTCGTCCAATAAAACGTTGAAACGTTGAAATGTTGAAAACGTTGATCAGGACGGAAGGTTTTTATTTTATAGATTTATACATTTTATGCACAAGGAGAATGCATATGGATCTTTTCCTGAAAACACTTGCGGGAGTGCTGCTTGCGGCAGGCGGTCTGCTGGTCTTCGGCGCCAGGGCGATAGTCGGCAGGTATAA
>CAYWGM010000071.1:2919-6981 GCA_964457875.1 uncultured Eubacteriales bacterium
TTGCGGCAGGCGGTCTGCTGGTCTTCGGCGCCAGGGCGATAGTCGGCAGGTATAAACTGGATGCAAGGATGAAGTGTGATTATACGGACGAGCTGGACGAAGAGGGCCTGAAACAGTACAGGATCAATAAGGCGATGGTGTATGTCAAGATGCTCGGCGTCCTTGTTATCCTTCCCGCTGTCGTCATAATACTGGTAGTGTTCCGTTAATAAAATCTGTTTGTTAATAAAATCTGTTTGTTAATAAAATCTATTTTTGAAAAGGGTGCGTAAATTATGTACAGAAACTTGAGCAAGATATATGATCCGAGACAGGTCGAATCGAGGATATATGATAATTGGCTGCAAAAGAAGTATTTCCATGCAGTCGTTGATCATAAGAAGAAGCCCTTCACGATCGTCATCCCTCCCCCGAATATCACGGGGCAGCTCCATATGGGGCACGCGCTGGATAATACGGTTCAGGACATCCTTATCAGGTGGCGGCGGATGCAGGGGTATTGCACGCTCTGGCTGCCGGGCACTGACCATGCGAGCATCGCGACCGAAGCCAAGATAGTCGAAGCGATGAAAAAAGAAGGCGTTACCAAGGAATCGATAGGGCGTGAGAAATTCCTCGAAAGGGCGTGGGAATGGAAGAGGCATTATGGCGGTAAAATCGTTGAGCAGCTCAAAAAGCTAGGAAGCTCGTGCGACTGGGACCGTGAACGCTTTACGATGGACGAAGGCCTGTCCGACGCCGTTAAGGAAGTCTTTGTCAGATTGTACGACAAAGGCCTGATCTACAGGGGCGAGAGGATAATAAACTGGTGCCCGCGCTGCAGCACATCGATTTCCGATGCCGAAGTGGAGTATGAGGAGCAGGAAGGCAGCCTGTGGTATATAAAGTACCCTGTTGCTGGCGGCGCAGACGCGGCGTCCGCGGCGTCCGCAGGCGGCATAACATATATAACCGTCGCCACCACAAGGCCGGAGACCATGCTCGGGGATACGGCCGTGGCCGTAAATCCCGCTGACGAAAGATATGCTACGCTGATAGGCAGGAACGTGGTGCTGCCGCTGGTCAACAGGGAGATACCCATCATAGCCGACGATTATGTGGATATGCAATTCGGCACCGGCGCGGTCAAGATAACGCCTGCGCATGATCCGAATGACTTTGAGATAGGGTTGAGGCACAATCTGCGCCAGTTGAAGGTGATTGGCGATAATGCCGTCATGACTGCGGAAGCCAGACAATATGCGGGCATGGACAGGTATGAGGCGAGGGAGCGGATCGTTGAGGACTTGAAAAACCTCGACCTTCTTGCAAACGTGCAGAAGCACGTGCATAACGTCGGCACATGCTACAGGTGCCGCTCCGATATCGAGCCGATGATATCGTTGCAGTGGTTCGTCAATATGAAACCGTTGGCCGGACCGGCGGTCGAGGCTGTGAAGAACGGGACGGTGAAGTTCGTCCCCGAAAGGTTCGCCAAGATATACTACAACTGGATGGAAAACATCCAGGATTGGTGCATATCGAGGCAGTTATGGTGGGGGCACAGGATACCGGCCTATTATTGCGGCGATTGCGGCGAGACCGTGGTTGCTCGCGAGGCACCGTCCGTATGCCCCAAATGCGGAAGCGGCAACATCACACAGGATCCCGATACGCTCGATACATGGTTCAGCTCCGCGCTGTGGCCGTTTTCGACGCTCGGCTGGCCGCAAATGACGGAGGACCTCAAGTACTTCTATCCCACCGATGTGCTGGTCACCGCGTATGACATCATCTTCTTTTGGGTTGCGCGCATGATCTTCTCGGGGATAGAGCACATGGGCAGGGAGCCGTTTGAATACGTATTCATACACGGCCTCATCAGGGATTCGCAGGGCAGGAAGATGAGCAAGTCGCTCGGAAACGGGATAGATCCGCTCGAGGTCATGGAGCAGTATGGTACCGATGCGCTGAGGTTTGCCCTCACGACAGGGATTTCGCCGGGCAACGATCAGCGTTTTTATAATGAAAAGGTGGAATCGGCGCGTAATTTCGCCAACAAGGTCTGGAACGCAGCGAGGTTCGTGCTGATGAATTTTGATGAAAATCCCGATTTTTCGGTTGTCCAGCCTGAGAAGTTCACGACCGCCGATAAATGGATATTGAACAGGATAAATACGCTTTCGGGCGAGATTACCGAAAATCTCGAGAAATTCGAACTTGGAATGGCGCTGCAGAAGATATATGACTTCATCTGGGATGAATTCTGTGATTGGTATATCGAGCTTGTAAAACCAAGGCTGTATGATCTCGATTGCGATACCAGGCCGGAGGCGCAGTATGTGCTCAACCTGGTTCTGGGTTCTGCGCTCAGGATGCTCCATCCGTTCATGCCGTTCATCACGGAGGAAATCTATACCAATCTGGTTACAGGCGACGAGAGCATAATGACGGCCAAATGGCCTGGCCCTGACGACGCGATGCGGTTCCCCGTCGCCGAAGAGAAGATGCTGCTCATAATGGAAGCTATAAAGGCCATCAGGAATATAAGGGCTGAAATGGATGTCAGCCCGTCCAAAAAGGTGAATCTCATCGTCGTGCCGAATGATGACGCCCACGCTTCAATGTTGGATGAAGGTGGGAGTTTCATCAAGAGATTGGCCGCCGTAGGGGATATCGATATAACTTATGACCGGGGCGATATACCTGCGAATGCCATTTCGGCAGTGATTCCGGGCGCTGCGATATTCATCCGTCTTGAGGAACTTGTCGATATATCAAAAGAGATCGAGCGGCTCGAAGGCGAGAAGAAGAACCTCGAGGGCGAACTTGCAAGGGTGCGCGGCCTGCTCGGCAACGAACGTTTCGTAAGCAAAGCCCCGCCGAAGGTGGTGGAGGAGGAGAAGGTCAAGAGCGTCAAATATCAGGAAATGTACGCCAAGGTGCTCGAGCGGCTCGACTGGCTGCGGAAGCAGCAGTAGGCGTATCAGGCAGCAGTAGGCGCATCAGGGTTGAAAGATGTCCGGATATGGCGTATTATGAAGATTATGGAGTATGGATTCGTAAGGGTGGCTGCGGCCGTGCCGCGGCTGAAAATTGCAGATTGCGCATATAATGCAGAGCAGATCCTTGAGGACATAAAACGTGCGGCAGCGTTCGGCGCGGATGTCGTTGTCTTCCCCGAGCTTTCGCTGACATCATATACATGCGGCGACCTGTTCCATCAGAAATCGCTGCTTGACTCAGCTATCCTTCAATTAGGCAGGATAGCCGACGGGATGAAGGTAAACGCCGGAATCATTGCGATAGTTGGCCTTCCCGTGGCCTGCGGCGACCGTCTGTATAATTGCGCGGCAGTCCTTCAGGGCGGCGCACTGCTTGGCGTCGTGCCCAAATCATATATCCCGGGGTATAAAGAATATTATGAAGAACGGTGGTTCAGCCCGGGGCTTGGTATGCACGGACGATACATAGATATCGGCGGTTATGAAGACGTGCCTTTCGGTACGGATCTGGTTTTCCGGAATAGGCGGAACGATAACTTCTGTTTTGGTATAGAGATCTGCGAGGACTTGTGGGTACCGGCACCGCCGAGCTCTTTTCTGGCCATGCGCGGCGCGAGTGTCATATTCAACTTGTCTGCAAGCAATGAGGCCGTCGGCAAATATGATTACCGCAAAAACCTTGTATGCCAGCAATCCGGCAGATGCATCGCAGGTTACGTATATACCTCGTCCGGCATCGACGAATCATCCACCGACCTGGTTTTTAGCGGGCATTCGATAATAGCCGAAAACGGCGTCGTCCTCACGGAATCGCAGAGGTTTGCAAAGGACGGCAGCCTGATATATACCGAAATCGACGTTGACAGGCTGACAAACGACAGGATGCAGAACACATGCTTCAAAGAATTTGCGGCTGGCTCGCCGGCTGTCCGGGTCATCGAATTTAATGCGGCGTCGATTCACAACAAGGCGGGCTCAGGCCCAGACCTAAGCCCAGGCCTGACGTTGACGCGGAGCTATAGTCCGACGCCTTTTGTACCGGCGGAGACGGCCATGCGCGATGAAAGATGCGGCGAGA
>CAYWGM010000072.1:0-6869 GCA_964457875.1 uncultured Eubacteriales bacterium
AACAGCAAACACTGGATAAACTCAACTGGATGAAGGTTTGCACCATGGCACAGGAATACAGCCGCCAGATCAGCAATCCTGAAGTTCAGAGCCTGCCTTTTGATGACCGTTTCAGTCTGCTGGTGGACAGCGAGTGGATAGCCCGTCAGAACAAGCGCCTTGCCAATCTCGTCAAGAAGGCCGGAATGAAATACAATTGCGCAATAGAGGAGTTCATCTATACTCCTGAAAGGGCAGCAAACAAGCAGACAATCCTACAATTATCCTCCTGCACTTGGATACAGGAAAACCTGAATGTCCTCATAACAGGGGCTACCGGATCCGGCAAAACCTTTCTGGGGTGCGCCCTTGGCAACGCAGCCTGCAGAAACGGATTCAAGGTCCTTTTCAAGAGGGTTCCAAGGCTGCTCACTGACATTGCCATCTCAAAGGGAGACGGTTCATACAATCGCCTCATGCGTGAGCTCAAGGGCATCAAGCTCCTGATCCTCGACGATTGGGGTCTTAATGTCTTTGATCATACCGAAGGGAGAGATCTTCTTGAGGTTATCGAAGAACGGACGCAGACACATTCAACCGTAATCCTGAGCCAGCTTGCAATAAATGATTGGCATGGCCTTTTTTCAGACCCGATTGTCGGGGATGCTGTCCTGGACAGGCTTATACACGGCTCATACAAGATAGAACTTGAAGCAAAGCAATCCATGCGAGGTTTCAATTTTCAATGAGCATAGCATTATTGACTCATCGTCTGGCATGGGCTTTTTCAAGCCCATTGTCAGGCTGAACGAAGCTTTTCCCTTGACACTGCCCACCAATCTGATAATCTAAAAACATCCCTTGGATAGGGTAGGTCAATTTGAACCGGACTACCGGGTTATTTTGAAATGGATCAGTGGGTCACTTTCAATCGGAACGGCGGGTCAATTACATCAGATTAAGCAGGTAATATGGAATTAGTGAAAAGTATACTGGAACAACTTGTTAATGCTCCACTTATAGCATATAATATCAATATATTGTACTATAAACGTGGAGAGTATCAATATGGAGTATATAGAAGTGACGCATCTATTTGAGAGTAACCTTAGGTTGATTCGTCGACCGGATTTTACGGTGAAGCCATTTGTTAAGTGGGCAGGTGGGAAAGGACAATTATTAAGTGATATTCGCAAAAAATTTCCCTATGAATTGGGGAAAAGGATAACTAAATATGCGGAACCGTTTGTTGGTGGTGGTGCTGTTTTATTCGACATACTCAGCACGTTCACTTTACAAGAGGTATATATTAGTGACATCAACGTTGAGCTAATGAATACATACCGCATGATTCGGGATGATGTTGCTGGGCTTGTGGATATACTCAATCGTTTGCAGGATGAATACTCTCTGATGGATTCGGAAGATCGAAAGGCTTATTACTATAAGAAGCGCGATCATTATAATAAGATGAAGACAAACGGCAACAGTCTAATCAATTTGGAAAGCGCTGCTCTTTTCATCTTTCTGAACAAAACATGTTTTAATGGTCTGTATCGCGTCAATCGTAGAAATTTATTTAACGTTCCAATCGGTTCGTATAAAAATCCATTAATATGTGATAAAGAAAATTTGATGAATGTTTCAAAGGCGCTGCAACAGGTGACGATTGTATGTGGTGATTATAAGGAATCAGCAGATTTTATTGATTCTAACACATTTGTATATTTTGATCCTCCTTACCGGCCTCTTAATTCAACCTCAAGTTTTACTGCATACACTGAAAATACATTTGATGACAGAGCTCAAATCGAGCTGGCGAATTATGTGCAAGAGATGGACAGAAAGGGAGCCTTTGTTGTTGTGAGCAATTCTGACCCTAAGAATGCCAGCCCGGAGGATGATTTCTTTGATAATTTGTATGCAGGTCATCAAATTAACCGGGTTGCCGCAACCCGAATGATTAACAGCAAGAGCGAACAACGTGGGAAAATTAGTGAACTGCTTATTTGTAATTATTAACGGAGGCGACAAAATGAAATTAATTGGCAAATACTATGATATAGGTGTTTTTTCTGAAGATGATGCATTTGGATATCTAATAAGTAATCTCAGGAATACCATTCGAACATATGACTTCTATGTTGCGTGGAAAAAGGTACTCAGTAACGTATGTTCTGTGGAAATTGCACTTAATGTCCTCAATAGCTTAATAGGTAAACCTAATGTCGAGGAGATGTTCAAGAACCTTATCGTTTCCTATCCTGAGGTAGTGCCGGTTTTGCCTATACTGATTGCCGTCAGGGACAAATCAATCAAGGTTGCAGATATAGGTGGGGATATTGAATATTCTTTTTCCCGCAAGGAGCGCTATTCAGAAGATGAAGCCAATAAGATTGTATATTTTGCTGCTCAATGCGGGTTACTGAAAATACTTTCCGATAAAAACGTAAAGAATCTGGTCGATTATTGCATTGGTGTCGAGGTAGGTTTAGATACCAATGCTCGTAAGAACCGCAGTGGTACAGCTATGGAAAACCTCACGGAAATCTATGTAAAGGCCATATGCGATAAATACAGATACCACTATATTACTCAAGCCACAGTAGCGCAGATTAAGGCGGAATTTGGGCATGATGTTCCAACTGACAAGTCGGACAGGCATTTTGACTTTGCTATATATGCGAATGATAAGATTTATCTACTTGAGGTCAATTACTATGGAGACGGTGGGTCAAAGCTAAAATCAGTTGCTGGAGAATTCAAAGCTTTATATAAACTGGTCAAACAGGTAAATAACATAGAGTTCATATGGGTTACAGATGGGCAAGGCTGGCGCGCCGCACATCGTCCCCTCAGAGAAACATATAACGCTATTAATTATGTGCTGAACCTTAAGCTTATTGAGGATGGTCTAATGGAAGACATTATTACGAAAGGCCTTTGACTATGGCAAGAAGGAAAGAAGCAAAGTGGGAACCGGATGATTTTGAGCTACAAATGACAACTGTTTGGTCATTTCCCGAGCGTGGTGATTGGGCAACGCACAATTCGAAATATAGAGGAAACTGGTCTCCATATATACCAAGAAATCTTCTTCTCCGGTATTCTAAAGAAGGTGATTTGGTTCTTGATCAGTTTGCTGGAGGCGGAACAACGCTTATTGAGGCTAAACTGCTGAATAGAAATATAATTGGCGTTGACATAAATCCTGCAGCCATAGAGTTGTGTATGAGTGTAGTCGATTTTGAGCATGATAACTGCGGTCAGGTAACCATCGAACAGGGAGATGCGAGGGCTCTGGACTTTGTACCAAATGATAGCATTGACTTTGTCTGTACTCATCCGCCATATGCCAATATTATACAATACAGTAAGGACATCGATGGCGATCTTTCGCATTTGAAAGTCACTAAATTTCTTGATGAAATGAAAAAGGTGGCATCTGAATGCTACCGTGTTTCAAAAAGGGATAAGTATTGTGCTATTCTTATGGGCGACACTCGTCAAAAAGGTCACATGATTCCGATGAGTTTCAAAGTAATGGAGATTTTTGAGAAAACCGGCTTCAAGCTTAAAGAGTTAATTATTAAAGAGCAGCACAATTGCAAAACGACAGAATATTGGAAAGCCAGCAGTATAAAATACAATTTCCTACTTATGGCACACGAATACTTGTTTATATTCAGAAAAGTTTAATGATAGGGCTATTGAATATATAATACATGGGGTTTATTAATAAGATATTGTGACAGCACCTTGAGCGATATGCAGACTTACTTGGTATAATCGACCCTGTCAATATTGAATTCAGTTGTCCGGAATTTCCGGAACGCTGTCCTAGATATTGGTTGAATCGGTGCCGGGTCACCTGAATAGATCAGGGAATAGAAATGAGGTAGATAAAATGGATATATCGCTCAGACATACTGTTCATGCCTTCATTAACTCGTCCGTCAAATACTCCCGTTATTCAGTGAGCACTTATAAAAACCTGTTCGGGCTATCCAGGGGTATAAAAGAATATACGTTCCTTTCTCAGTTTGCGGGACTGGCGGATCCGGACAAAGACATAAATTGTGAAGAGATTGTGGAATGCATACCTGTTGCTGTCCGGGAATCAATAAAATCATATAACCAGAGCAAGCAAACAGCAATTAACATCTATAAGGATTATTTGGAGTTCATCAAGGGAAAATACAAATTAGAGATTTCTTGCGATTTCCCGCCAATTGCCATATGGATCAGCCTCGAGAGACAGTTATATATAGCCAAACTCCTTCAGGACAGAAATATCGACATTGAGCAGCTTTCAGATATGCTGCTTGTCAGCGAGAGGACCATTGAGGAGGATATAAGAAAATTACGCGGAAATGACGGCGACCCCCTTCAAGTGATGGGGCAAAAACTGATTGTCGATATGGAAAGGGATCGAAGGGGAATACGTTTCCCATCCACTGTCCACCCGTTTTTCCTGACAATGAATCTAACGCAGGTCATCGCTATTTTGCGCGGGTTGGAGCACGAGTACAGCAAACCGGGATTTGAAAAATATAGCTTCACTGCAGCCGCGATCATCTGGTCGCAGCTTTCCGAATATGCAAGGACGAGGATACTGACTGTAGGCTCCGAATTGCTGAACCTTGACGTCTCCTGGTTTAACAAGCTAAATGAGGCGATTGGCAATTCGGAATATTCGCGGTTGTTTTACAGCGAAAGGCAGTGCTCCGGTAATGACGGGTGCGGCTATCTGCTCGCGTGCTTGAAAAATGGTATGAGGTGCAACGTTGAATACCGGTTGGAAGACGGCAAGACTTGCTTTCTCAAAAATGTATCAGTCAAAAGATACACAGGAACGCATGTTATATGTGAAGTTGACGGAGAAGACCGCACGCTGGATCTTGATAAAATTGAGAAATCTTCTGATGAACCTGAGGGACTTGTTTAAGCCTCATAAAATTTATAAAATGAAACCGGGTTTCAGTGAAAACCTTCCCCGACGGATATAGACTGGTATTGTAAAATAATCTATTGGAGGAGGTTTTATTATGTGCAAGAGTATGACTAATCGCAACGTATTTAAGAGCAGGGAGGATCTGTCAAACCTGCTTGAAGGCATGAGGCTGGGCAAGATATCCCCGGATGGCAGGGATGACCCGGATGGCTTGGATGGCTTGGATGGCTTGGATCGGATTATCGCAGATTTGATTGCACAGCAGGATGAGGACGGTTTTTTAGGTTTCGTGGACCCCCGTAAAGTCAGCAGCGAGATCCGCGTCGACTTATATTACGTACCCACTTATCTATGCGCTGCAATACTGATGAAATGCTGGCTGGACTATCCGGTGACAGCATCCCGCGTAAGCGGATTTACTGAGGCATTCGGCAAGGCTCTGTCTGCTTCCGCAAAAAGGTCCTTCAAGGGACATGGCTTTGACGATATCTATGGAGTCCTTTATGCCCTGGAAATCTTTCACAAAGGCGGTGCAGCACGCTTCATCAGCAGAGATGCATCGATCTGCCCTGAATTTAATGAGACAGTTACAAAATGGCTGGCATCTTTCAAGAAAGCTTTGGAGACAGGGAATACCAAAGCCGGGTGGGATCAGGATTATTCAAAAAAATACCGGAAGATCCTTTCACTTTATGATTCATTATCTGATGGTGATGGCGGCGATGATGATAACGGCGGTGACGGTGATAGCACTGTTATTTTTATCTATGGCAGTTTGATGAAAGGCAGAGCCAACCACCAAGCATATTTGGGTAATTCCCAATCCCGGTATCTTGGTGAAGGTGTGCTGAGCGGATATGCGCTGTACGATCTTGGCGCTTTCCCCGGTATACGCCCCAGCGCTGAGGATCGTGTCAAGGGCGAATTATATGAAGTATCCCGGAGTGTTCTGGCTGATATCAACCGGCTGGAGAGTGAGGGTACGCTCTACCTGCTGAAGAAAGCGAAAGTCGCGTATGCTGATAACAGCGCTGTTATACCCGCTTATACGTACGTCTATAACAATACCCCGCGTGAGAGCGACAAGATACCCTTCGAATACCAGCCTTGGGGGAAATATGGGGATTATGTTTGGTACGCGAGCTACGGCTCAAACATGCTGTACGAAAGGTTCATGTGCTACATACGAGGCGGCGTGTGCAGGTTTAATGGTAATGATTATAGAGAATGTAAAGATAAAAATCCGCCAATCGCTTCGATGCCGGTGGAAATCCCGTACGATATGTATTTTGGGAATTCCTCGAAGTCATGGGGTGGAAGCGGAGTATCCTTTCTCGATACAAGCAAACCAGGGAAATCCCTTGGGAGGATGTACCTGATCACAAATGAGCAGATGGAGCATGTGCACTGCCAGGAATCCAAAGAGAAATCCGCCAATTGGTATGATAAGGTGATTAACCTTGGGACGAAGTACGACATCCCGATCAAGACCATAACGAATCATGGTCTGAGGCCGGAGCATCCGCCAAATGAGAAGTACACTTCGGTTATACTTGATGGTTTGCGCGAGACCTATCCCGAAAAAAATGTGACCGATCTCAGGAAATATATTGATACCTGCAATACCGATTAACTTGAAAAGCAAATTACGAATGGTTATAAGGGGGAAAGTGACTTTTGGTCGAGTGCTATAAGAATCACCACTTGCATATTTTCATATTATCATAGAGGTATCTGCTGTCTGTTGGATATTATGGTATAATTATCCTGTTCCTTAATCATAAATACGGAGGCAGAATAATCAAAATGAACACTGAAACCAATTCAGAAATCATAATATATCAAACGGAAGACGGCCAAACAAAAATAGATGTACGAATGGAAAATGAAACAGTATGGCTTTCACTGAATCAAATGACAGATCTTTTTAACAGCA
>CAYWGM010000073.1:0-4714 GCA_964457875.1 uncultured Eubacteriales bacterium
CATTTATAGACAAACGCAAATTAAGTGCGGACGAAATTAACGAGTTGAGGCGCATCATCGAAAAGAGCGGGAAATGAAGAGTGGCGAATGATATGGTGAATGATATGTTGAGCTTGAACGCTGCGCTGAATACCGGATTTTACTTTCTATTGAACATGAGCATCACCGCATCTTTAATAGGTATATTATTGATACTGCTGAGATTAAATAAAAACACCCCCGGACTTGTCAAATATTCATTATGGGGCCTGGTTTTTGTACGCCTTGTTTTTCCGTTTGCTTTTTCGAGTGAAATAAGCGTGTTCAATCTGGCAAAAGGATTGATAAAAAGGGTTGTTGACGCACCCTTTTCAGGATTGATGCCGGTCGGCGGCAAAATCGATGTGACAATCACCAACTATATCGGAGCCGCGCAGGACTATTATCCTGTTGTCTATAAAAATCTTTTTTTGGAAAAGTTTTTCGGAGCAGCTGCTTTTATATGGGTCATAGTAGCCGCGGCAGCGATATTGACGGCCGTTATCCTTTATATCCTTACGGGAAGCGAATTACGGAAGGCGCGGCATCTTAAAGAAAATATCTATATGAGCGACGCGGTTGAGACGCCTATGGTCTTCGGTGTTTTCAGACCGAGGATAATTATCCCGCCGAAGCTTGAAGAAGACTTGCAGGCTTTGGATTATGTATTGCTGCATGAACAGATACATATAAGAAGGCGTGATAACCTGTTGCGTCTGCTGGGTATCTTCACAGCCTGTATTCATTGGTTCAATCCTCTTGTATGGGTTCTCCTGAAGCTGTTCTTCAACGATATGGAGCTGTCCTGCGATCTGAAAGCCGTGAGGCATTTGTCTAAAGAGGAGCGCGGGAATTATGCCATGGCATTGGTAAATCTGGGATCACGGGATAGGGTATTCATGTCGACGGCATTTTGCAAAACGAATGTACGGGTCAGGGTATTCAATGTAATGAACTATAAGCAAATGACTGTTCTGGCGGTCGTTGCCGCGATATTCTTCATTGCCGCGGCAGTGGCAGCGCTTATTACAAACCCTGTGACGCAGCATTAGAGAAAAGCAGAAACAAAGTAGAAATAGGGAGTCAGGGAGGTTTATTCATGCATAGCCATGACCATCATATTAAAATTATAGTAGCTTTGCTTTTAAGCGCACTGATTTTTGTTTCGGCATTCAGCGTATGCGCAATACATGAAAACGCTCATGAAAGCATTGCTATCGAGTTTGCTGACAAAAACCTTGAAGCGGCGATAAGGCACGCAATAGGGAAGGACGAAGGCAAAATCACC
Organism: uncultured Eubacteriales bacterium; assembly: GCA_964457875.1. GTDB lineage: Bacteria > Bacillota > Clostridia > Acetivibrionales > CAYWGM01 > CAYWGM01. The sequence continues at coordinate 1,307 of CAYWGM010000073.1, forward strand.
GCGGCAGACGCAGCTGCAGTCACCGAGCTCAATCTAAGTAAAAGCGTTCAGAGGATGCTGGATTCGTTCATGGTTGATACAAGCCATAATATAACAAACCTCGATGGTCTGCAGCACTTTACCAGTCTGGAAAAGCTTGATTTGCAAGGTAATAATATAACCGACATCCCGCCCTTGAAGAGCTTAAAAAGTCTCAAAGAGCTAAATTTATGTTGTAATTCGTTGCAGAGCATTGAGGCGCTGGGGAGTCTGGAAAACCTGGAGAAGCTGAATATTTCATGGAACGGGATATCTGACATAGGCCCTCTTGAAAAGTTGACGCGTTTGAAGGAGCTGTGGCTCGGAAGCTCCTCGATGCTTGCGCCTGTAGCGTATAACCAAAACAAGATAAGTGATGTCAGCGCATTAAAGGATATGAGCGATATGGAGGTCCTTGATCTTCAGGAGCTTGATATTAAGGACATAGATGCTTTGAAGGAGATGAGAAAACTCAAAAAGTTACTACTCAGAGGTAATGAGGCTAGTGATTTGGCCAGCTTGCAAAACCTTGCGGAACTTGAATACCTGGATATCAGCGGCAATAACGTCCAGGATATCAACCCCCTTGCGGAAATGACAAAGCTTGAATATCTGTATTTACGCGACAATAAGATCGAGGATATCGATCCACTAAGTAATCTGAAGGCTTTAAAAGAGCTTGATATGGGTAATAACTCCATTTGCAGCATTGAAGCTCTTGCCGGTATGACCCGACTAAAAAAGCTGGTGCTGCAGGAGAATAAGGTAGAAGAAGTGGGTGCTTTAGCTAATATGGCTCACCTTGAGCACCTTATACTTACAAATAATCGCATAACCGGCGTGGATGCCCTGGGAGGCCTGAAGAGATTGAAGGTGCTGCATTTATATGGCAATAGGATAGAAAATATCAACCCGCTGGGCGAATTGAACAATCTGGAGACACTAAATATCGGAGAGAACCCTATTAAAGACTATTCACCGCTGGAGAAGCTTGATACCACTAATATTTATGGGATAAACTTTCCTTTCTTTAAAGAACCTCCCGATAGAGGCGATGTACCTGATCATTTTAAGTGGAACCCATATACAGGCGGATACTATGACCCGACCGAAGTCGAGTGGGATGTTAAAAGCCAGAGTTATTTTGATGTGAAGTCGTATCGTCTGCCTGCTGTTCAAATCGGTGAAAATAATAGGATCAGTGAAAATAATAAGTTCTCTACGAATGGCGCTGTAACACTGGCATCCGCAAAGGAATTGATAGCGGAACATATAATAGAAAGCGGCACTAAAGGCGATGTTGAAGCCAATTTAATGCTCGAAGAAATAACTGTAAAAGAGGCCTGGTATAACGGCAGACTGCAGATTTACAGAGTGGAACTTGACTATGCATGGCTTCACGGTGTAGCTGTAATCAAAGACGGAAAGGTAGTGTGCGTGCTTGAAGGCATGCCCACATACGAGGTGTTTCTAGCCGACATCGATAAGGATAATAATTATGAAATTTATACAAATATATCCATGGGTTCGGGTATAGTCAGCAATGAAATTAGAGGTTACAATATTTCATCGGGAACCAAATATGCCCTTTCAATGCGCGCGAAGCGGGATCTGTCCTTATTTATCAAAGACGGGATGCTATATGTAAAACAATTCGAATATCCGGCGCGGAAGAATCAGCAACCCGTTGAAATAAATACGCTGGTTATTACAAAGGATGGTAAGCTTGGACTTGGCCTCAAGTAAGGTTTTGTCTATTGTAATACGATACTATATTTTTGTGAGGCGTTTCCTGAAGGTAATTTTTGTTTTTTTATAATGTAATATAAAAACTGATTATAATTTGGAATTTTTTATGTTACGCTATATTTTAAGATGGATAGGTTGAAAGGAGCAGATAATGGATATCCAGCTCTTTGACAAGTCGAATAAACAATATGTAAACGAAGCGGCAGACCTTCTATCGGCTTATTTTCCGCATGCTTACGGCAACTGTGCCGTTGAGGAAATGACAGAAATACTCGATGAAAAGCAGATCGCAGTTATGGCTATAGAGGATAACCATCTGGTCGGCTTTGTCGGGGCTATTCCGCAGTATGGGGTGACGGGGTGGGAGCTTCATCCCCTTGTTGTCAAAGAAACCTGCCGTAATAAGGATATCGGTTCACGACTTGTTTCTGCGCTTGAGAAAGAAGTTGCGGCACATGGCGGAGTTGTAATGTATCTGGGTACGGATGATGAATTTGGCAGGACTACGCTTTTCGGAACTGACTTGTTTGACAGGCGATTTGAAAAGATTCAGAATATTAAAAACCTCGGCAACCATCCATATGAATTCTATCAAAAAATCGGATATGTAATTGTTGGCGTAATTCCCGATGCAAACGGGCCTGGTAAGCCTGATATTTGGATGGCGAAAAGGCTTAACGGAGGATGCCTATGAACAGTCATTTCTCACCTTATGAAGGTAAAAAGCCTTACATATTCGTCAGTTATGCCCATGCAGACGCGGAAAAGGTGCTTCCTGTGATCAAAGAACTGCATGATAGGCATTACCGCATCTGGTACGACACCGGTATCGAGGCGGGCGCCAATTGGCCTGAAGTCATTGCCGGTCATCTTTCAGACGCATCATGTGTCCTGTTCTTTGTTTCTGAAAGGTTCCACATATCCCAGAACTGTGCCCGAGAAGTGAACTTCTCGGTAGACATGAAGCTCCCCATGACCGCTGTGCATCTTGACGATGCAGAGCCTCCTCCGGGAATGAGGATGCAGCTTTCCGTGGCAGTATCGGTAAAGACCTGTGATTTGGCCGGCGCGTTCCCGGACACATTTATCGGGGATGGGATCGAAGGTTACGATACCAAAGCGGCAAAAAAACGAAAAAAGTTGAATATCGGATTGATTGTCGGGATTTTCGGCATTGCGATCGCCTTATGCGCCATAGCTGCGCTGATCGGCCTGACGCAGGGGTGGTTCGGCAGCGGCGTCATGAAAGAAACGTTGACCGTTTCCGACGGCACGAGCGACGGTGCAAAGGGGATAGAGAGAACCGAGACGCTCGAGGTGACTACATGGACCAGCGCCATCATGCGCGACCTGCTGATCTCCCAAGCGGATTCTGCGGCATTGTATGCCTGCGGCAATGCGTTTGTGACCTTGCGGACCGCCATTTCCTATTCTAAAGGTCAATTTCGTATTGCAGGCAAGGCAGCAGGACAGGGAGACATCTCAAACCTTGGATCAATAGCCGAAAAGACGGAGCTCGTCGAGCTAGCCTTGTGTTACCAGCAGATCACCGATATATCCGCCCTTAAGGGCATGCATAAACTTCAGTACCTTGACCTCAGCGGCAACGGGATTGCCGACATAATGCCGGTCGTGGAGATG
>CAYWGM010000073.1:4814-6784 GCA_964457875.1 uncultured Eubacteriales bacterium
GTACCTTGACCTCAGCGGCAACGGGATTGCCGACATAATGCCGGTCGTGGAGATGGGGATGCTGAAGGTTTTAAAACTGTGCCACACGGATGTGACCGACCTCAAAGCCGCACTTGACATACCATCGCTGCAAAGGCTGTATATCAGCTACGATATGGTGAAGCACGCTGAAAATATCCTGAGCGGCGGTTTTGAAATCATTGTTACCGAATAACGGCAGAAATATAACGGGAGTAAATCCAGTGGCAGATGTGGAGATCAAAAGATACTGCGGGAACGCAAAGCCATTTGTCTATGCGGTAGTACATGGATCTGACAAGGTTATGGCCCGGGAGGTCCTTCAAAACCTCTGTGCCAGGAAATACTCCGTATGGTACGAGGAGCTCGCGCACGCCGGTTTTGACAGAAGATCAAAAAAACGCATGGAGAAGGCGGCTCTTGTCATGCTTTTTATGTCGCCGGCTGCCTCTGCAGATGATGAGATTAATAAGGCGATCAGTTACGCCGTCTTGAAAAGTATCCCCATCCTTACCGTATACCTTGAACCGACTGAACTCACGCCGGCCCAGAAACTTCAGCTCAACACGTATCAGGGGCTTATGAAGTACAGCTTTGAGAGCGGGCATGATTTCTACGAAAAGCTCTACGGCTCCTCTGTGATGAATTTGACATCCGTCACTCCGGCTCAGAAGAAAAGCGCAAGGCGGCAGAGCGCCGTAAGTTGGGCAGCCGCTATAACAACCGTATTTGCTGTTGTGTGCATCGTTTTTCTTTCATCGGTGGGAGGCGCTGTAAAAAAAGGATCCTTGATGGATGACTTCGGTTACGCGGGAGCCCTTTCAGATATTAATAGTATTTACATTTATGCAACCAAAACCATGGATGCTGATCAAGGAGCAAGTCGACCTCTGACGAAGGATGGCGCCGATTATCTCCAAATCGTCAGGACGGGTGAAGCGCTCGCTAGAGGGGATATTATGGACATCGGCGACTTCGCGCAGCTGAAGAACCTAAAAACGCTGGTATTCACAGGCAATGCCCTGAAAGACATATCCCCGCTCTATAAACTGAATCACCTCGAATATCTGGATATTTCCTGCAACCCGGTTGCAGACCTTAAAGGGATAGGCAAAGCCACGTCGTTGACTACTCTTTGCATCGCATATACAAAAGTTTTAGATGTATCCCCGCTGCTGGATTGCCGGTCGTTAAAATCAGTAAATATCTCATGCGATATGGAGGCTGAGTTTGCGGGATTGAATGCGGATTTCGATATTGTAATCACAGACCACCTCTGGAACGATTGGCATGAGACGGTTAAGGCCACCCATAAACAGGAAGGCCGGTGGCAGCGGTCGTGCGTGATTTGCGGCAAAATGGAAGCTGATGTGGTGCCGATGACCGGTATGGACGACCTTGGCATTGAGAATCTGACCCCCCACATTTTCGGCGGTGCGGAAGAGAAGGGCAAAATCGGTAATGATATTCCTTATGGGATCTACATCCTGGGCGTAAGTACCGAATACACCTACGTATTCAAGAAAAATGGGACAATTATCAATTGCTCCGGGCGTGAGTACCTGGATGGCGATGATGACGACGACGAATTGCCGAACAAGACCCACATCTGGCCCGATCCGCTGCAGATGGGTGATTACGACCCTGACGCAACGTATACGTTGGAGGTAACCGATAAAGGCAGGAGCTATACATACACGATCCGGCACAAATACGACTGACCGGATATTGCATCAAATATACGCATTAGGGAGGAATCGATTGAAAGCGCTTGTATTGTCGGAATGATAATAAGCGCCGTTGCACCTCTTGAAGAAGGGGCAAGCTGGTTTGAACGGCTTTATTCCAGGGAGCCCGGGCTGATGAAGGTGATACTGAAGCCTTGAAACAATTCGCGACAGTATATTAATTAATTATTGACATATGCTCTAAACGGAGTTATGATAATTATG
>CAYWGM010000074.1:0-6586 GCA_964457875.1 uncultured Eubacteriales bacterium
AGGGCAAAATGGTCGTCGTCATTCTGCCCGATACCGGTGAAAGATATCTTTCAACGCCGTTGTTCGCAGGCAACCGCGAGTAAGCCGATATTTCGAAGAAGCCTATGCTTCGGAAAAGCCTATACTTCGGGGAATATCTCTTTTAGTGGGATTTGCAATCCTTTGAATGCTTTGGATTCCACAACCGACTCCCCGAGGTATGCGCTGTCATCCTCAATGTCTCCTGATTCAAAAACGTGCACATGCACTTCTTTTTTCTTGGGATCTACTATCCAATACTCGCGTACTCCGGTATGAAAATACAGGTTCATCTTCCTCAGAATGTCGTGCATCCTGTTCGATTCCGAGAGCACCTCGACCACCAAAACCGGAACTCCCTTGTACCTGCCAGCTTTATTAATATTTTCCGTATCGCATATCACAAGGATATCCGGCTGGACGACGTTGATGTTGTCAGCTGTCATATATAAGGTCACATCGAATGGCGATGTTACAGGACGGCAGCTTTTACCCTTGAACCAATTATAGAAACGGACGAAGATCTCATCCCTGGCAACCTGGTGAAAATAGCTCGGAGAATCGAGAATGAATACCTCGCCGTCGATTAACTCATACCTTATATCGGTATCTTTCGTGAGTTCGAGGAATTCTTCATAACTCACCCTTGGTTTGCCGCCGGGCAGGTATGCCGCCGCTACTTCGCTGACAATACCTCCTTGGCATTGTTCACAGCAAGAGACTAATTTGGCGGCGTCCTTGCCATCTCTTGTAATGATCACCTCTTCATTGGCGACCGCCATATCGATGTATTTACCGATATCATTTTGCATTTCATCTGAAGACACTCTCATCCTTATCACATCCTATCTTAATTAATATTTATAATATGCTATATTATACTAATAATTGGAAGTAATGTCGATGTATTTCGGCTATAAAGGCAATGTATTTTTCACGCTAAAGGACTTAATAATTTATTTCGATATACCTTTTGAAAAAGGTCGCGCGAAGAATATCCGTGCAATCCGTGAAATCTATGTAATCTGTGTATACCGGGGGATAAGCAAATGAGCACTATCGGCGGAATGTCTTCTACATTGAGGATGACCGGCCTGGCGTCCGGGCTCGATACCGATACCATGGTCAGAGACCTGATGAAGGCCGAGAGGATGCGCTATAACAAGCTGCACCAGCAGAAGACGCTTGCATTGTGGCGGCAGGATGCGTACAGGGAGGTCAACAACCTGTTTCGCGCGTTCAAAGATACATATATGAGCGTCCTGAAACCTGAAAGCAATATGTTGTCGTCATCGAACTACCTGATATATAAGGCAACCGTCATCGATAACGGCGCAGGTGCCGGTTCCGGCGTCAGGATTACCGGTTCGTCAAATGCAATCGAAGGCACTTATACAATAGACAGCGTGACCCAGCTTGCCTGCGGCGCGCATATCGACGGCAGCGCGGGCGTGAGCGGAGGCGCAGGCCTTGACACTTCCACCGTCTTGAAGGATCTGCCGCTGTCCGTCCCGTTGAGTTTTGTCGACAACAAGATATCATTCAGCATAAATGGAGAAGTCTTTACTTTCAACGACACGGATACACTGGGCACGGTATTCAGCAGGGTCAATTCAAGCGCCGATGCCGGCGCGACGATGTCGTACAGCAGCCTGACCGATTGCTTCACCATCAGCAGCAAGGAATCGGGGAGCGATTCCGGCCTTGTTGTGGAAAACCTCACTGGCAACGCCGTCGGCGCGGGATCGGCTTTCGGCGTGGCCGCAGCTACCGTTTCAAATGGCCGGGACGCCGTGTTGAGCATCAATGGTACAAGTGTGACACGCAGTTCAAATAAATTTACCATAGATGGAATATCGTATTATCTGCTGGGTACCAGCGCCACACCTGTCAATTTCACCGTTGAGCAGGATATCGATGCGGCTGTTGATAAAGTGAAAGCCTTCATAAAGGCGTACAACGATCTCGTTGACAGCCTCCAAGCCAAGCTTGCCGAACCCGTGAACAGGGATTACCCGCCGCTTACAGAGGATCAGAAGCTTGAATTGACGGACAGCCAGATCGAACAATGGGAGAAAATGGCCAAAAGCGGTCTTCTCAATAACGAACGGGATATAAGGATAACACTTGGGAGGCTCCGCAGCACCATTTATGAGATCGTCCCCGAGGTTGGGGATAATGCGCTGAGTTTAGGGATAAAAACCGGGACATATATGAACAGGGGACGGTTCTATCTCGATGAAACCCGGTTCAGAGAAAGCCTCGCCGCAGACCCGCGTAAAGTCGCGGATATCTTTAAATATAGTGCTACAGGGCTCGTATCGCGTATGTCCGATGCCGTACAGGATTATCTCGATATGACAGGCAAGAACAGGATAAATACGCTTGCATCGGGCGTCGCCGATCTGGACAGGCGAATCGTACAAGCTGACAGAGTCCTTCAGCGCAAAGAACAGATATATTACCGGCAATTTGCCAAACTCGAGTCGGCACTCGCCAGGATGAATTCACAGAGCAACTGGCTATCGCAGAATCTTGGCATGCAAAATAAATAGGGGGATACCATTAAAATAGGAGGAATACCATGAATACTGCAGATGAATACAGGCAGCAGGACGTACTTACAGCAGGTCCGGGCAGGTTGCTCATTATGATGTATGATGCATGTATCAGGAATATAAGGAACGCCGGGCGGTACATTTCCGGGAACCAGCCTTCGGATGCGCACAGCGCCCTGCTCAAAGCCCAGGACATCATTCTGCAGCTGATCTCGAATCTTGATATGCAGTATCGTATCTCTGCCAACCTTATATCGATATACAGGTTTATTTACAACGAACTTATCTCAGCAAATATAAAAAAAGATGCCTCGCTGCTCCCGCCGCTGGTCAATTTGTTGAGCGGCCTCAGGGAAGCCTGGACGCAGGCCGTTGCCATTGACAGGAGAAATAGCTATGAAACAGGGAGATCTATTGCATTATAAGATGGATGCGCTTAAAAAAATCCTCAATGAATTGCGTGAACAGAGAGGGTATATTGAGCGCGGAGAATATGAAGAACTGTCTGTATGCGTAGAAAATATACAGGCCAGTATCGATGAACTATCCGCGTCAGGTATGCCATATGCATTTGACGATTCGCACCCATTCAATGAAATGATGGTTGAGATCCACAAGCTGATGGGGATGAATATCGATAATGCCGAGAAAAAACTTGACGAGCTGCGCGACAGGATAAAGGTATCGTCTGCCTGCGGCGGCTTATATATAGACAAGCAGGGATAACAAGCAGTGATAAACAGCAGTGATAAACAAGCGGGAGCAGTGGTATGGATTTTAAGGTCGGCAAGGTTGCGACAATTGAACGCAAAGGTATACAGCCTGCAGGTCCCGGCCTCATCCGCGGGGCTCCGGCTGGTTCTTTCAGGGACTGTTTGCAAATGTCAAGCACTTTTTTCACAAGTATGGTAAGCAGATTTTTCAGTGTGCGGTAAGGAGATTTTTCCTTGGGCCGGTAAGCAGTTTTTTCTGAGGTATGGTAAGCAGTTTTTTCAGGTAAACAGCTCAGGGTGCTTCAGCCGGTAAGACTCTCCCTTGAGAGAAAAGCATTTGGCATGGTGCAGTATCCTATCAAGCAGCGCTGTGGTTAGAACCGGATCCCCTATCATCTCTGCCCAGTCAGTGATTTCCTTGTTGGTTGTAAAGACGATGGATGATGTCTCATAAGTATCGCTGATTAAGGTAAAGAACCTGTTGGCCTGGTTGCGTGATATCGGGGTGTATCCGATCTCGTCGATAATGATCATTTGGGCTTTTTTGATGTTTTTAAGCCTGAATCCGGCAGTACGCTCGCTTTCAGCCGAATCCAGTATCTTTATGAGGTTTACCATCTTTTCAAAGCAGACGGTATATCCTGTGTTGATCGCTTCCAACCCGAGTCCTACCGCTATCATGGTCTTGCCAAGGCCCGGAGGCCCGGCAAGGACGATATTGCCACAAGTATCAAGCCATGTGAGTTCTTTTAACTGTTTTATCTGGCTCCCGGTTATACCGGATTCCAGCTCCGTCGGGTCGAATTCTTCAAGCGGGTGCACATTCGGCGGGAAATGGGCTGCAGCATAGTTGCGTTTCCTGCGGCGCTCATTACGGCCACGGACTTCGGTCTCGAGGACATACAGAAGGAACTGCCTGTAGGAGGCGTCTTCGTTTTCAGCCTTTTCCAACAGATCCGCAATCTGTTTGGAGGAATGTTTTAATGCAAAGGTTTCCAGCAACGCACATAACCGCTGTACAGGGATATGACCGGTATCAATGTTTCTTGCGATCTCCTTGTTCACGCGATCACCCCCTGCTGTTCGCATCGTTTCTGGAAAGCCTTCTTGTAGACTTCCATATCCTGACGCTGGACCTCGTTGAATTCAAAGACGGCTGTGGACATATGACCTGCCCTTTCAAGCTGATAAACCGCCTTGAATTGTGAAAACCGGTAGCGGTAATTCCTGCAGCATTCATCCATGACCTGTGAGACAAGTTCGCGTTCCGGCTTTTCGGCGTCAAGGAAACGCTCGACTGCTGCCAGTTGCTGATGGAGATGCCTCGGGTTCTCTTTTTTGAAACCGTTGATGAAGTGCTGGAAGGAATAACAGTTCCATTTGCGCCGCAGACTTTCCATGACGGACATCCAGTCACCGGATGGCTCCCTGCGGTGTTCCTCCAGTTGGTTGATACTGCCGCGGCATTCACTTATTGTGTGGGTGCAGATATGTTCTCTGTCCTTGCTATAGATAAAAAGCTTACTGCCGATCGCCTTGTAATGTACTGTTGTAAAACAACACGAGCGTGGCACGGAATACCGGGATGATTTGAATTGCACATACGGCACTGAATTCAGTTCCACCGGTATAAAGCTGGACGGCGAGTTCTCATAGAAGGAAGGTACGAGAGGCCTCAACGCCTCCTTCTCAATCGTATTGAAAACATCGTCGGGTATCCGGAAGGTTGCCTTATGTATACGCCTGTTTTTACGCTCCACCCAGCCGGGAAGGGACTTCCATACGTCATCGATGCATGTGATGTCCCTGGCGCTGAAGAAGTTCTTCTTTACGAAGCCGACCACATTTTCTATCGGGCCTTTGCTTTCCGGGTCGGCTTTGTTGCAGACCCAGAGCTTCAGGTCCTGTTCGGTGCAGAAATCACCGAATGTCCTTGTCTCAATGACCTCGCCATAGGTCTCGCTTGCAACGAATACGGCGTCCTGGTCTATGACAAGTTGTTCCGGGCGTCCGCCAAGCTTGCAGAAGGCTCTGTATATGGCAAGGCATGCTTCTTCGGAGTCATACCTGTGATCCTGTGCAAAAACACAGATCAGGCGGCTGTAACGCAACAGAAGGCATATGAAGTGGATGTCTACGCCCGGCGCCACATGCTCCTGTCCGAAGTCGATCAGCATCTGCTTACCTGGCGGGGTATCGAATACATGGTCATAGATACGTCTGTTCTCAGGTTCGCGTTCAATGATACCACTGCCGGTGAGATAATGGATGTAGTTGCGCAATGTCTGCTCATTCCCGGGAAGGGAGATTGTTATGCCGTTCTCAATATATTTCTCAATGAGAACATCATAAATCGAGCTTACACAGCAATTGCTTTTATTGTTGTTTCTGACGATCTCAATGATTGCGGAACGGTACGGTTCATGGTCAAAGGCCTTGTCCTTTATGAGGTTCTGGTTGGGGACCTCCGGTACGGTATCCATCCGGTAGTACTTGCGAATGGTTGGAAGTGAGGGCGGTCTCTGGCTTTGTCCCTCATAATATCTGACTATCTCGTTGATGGAATAACCGCGTAGTTTCAGATCCTGAATCTCCTGCATCTGTTTTTCTTTCAGCATCCTAAGCTGCCTCCTCTCATATACTGACTGATTACAGTATACGGATTTCAGGCACTGATGCCATCCTCCCTGTGATTTACTCATCACACGGAAAAGAAAAAAACTGCTTACTGTTCCATGAAAAAAGTGCTTACTGTGGTAAGAAAAAACTGCTTACCGAGCAGAGAAAAATCTCCTTACCGTGTGACTGTAAAATCATCTTACCGCGCACAACTGTTATTGCGCCAGGGCGGCGGAGGTCAGGGAAGAACAGCTTAAGGATCTGATGGACGGTATTATAAAACAAGGCGAGGCATTATCGGCCAAAGCCGACATCTATGAGTTGCACAAGTACAGGAAGCTTGTCGATGAATTCATCAGGAACGCGGTGCGGTCCGCATTTACCGTTGACGTTGACCGCAGCTTCGACCGTAAAGGCAAGTTTAAGGAATATTCCACAGTAAGAAAGATAAATGACCAACTTGATAAGCTCATCAATCATATTCTTGACCGTCAAAGCGATAATATCACGTTGTTAAGCAGGATCGACTCGATAAAAGGGCTGCTTATAGACCTTATGGCCTAAGTACCCATAGTGCCTCATTCTCATTTATTACGTTCTTGTTACATATTTATTAAAAAAACATTGTATTAATTAATAATGGTGCTATAATATGAAATTACTAAGAATTGGTAATAT
>CAYWGM010000075.1:0-6546 GCA_964457875.1 uncultured Eubacteriales bacterium
CCTCTGCCTATACAGTCAGTCGTCTTCGCCCCGTATCCTGTGGCCGGTGATGTTCATGAACACGTTGTCCATGTTGCCTTTTATCACTTCAAAACTTGATATGTGCGGTTCAATATCCTTGAGCACCGATAAGGCGTGCATGCTATCACGGACGTTGATTTCGACGATGTCGGCCCTTTTTGAATACTTATAACCTTTGGCGGCCAGTATGCTGTCTATGCCCTCGGTGTCTTCAGGCGTTATTATGAGCGAATCGCTGCTGTAATCTTCTTTGAGTCTGGCAGGGGTGCCCTGCGCGGCTATGCTGCCATGGTCGATGATCGCGACATGGTCGGCGCCCGCTGCCTCTTCCATGTAGTGCGTCGTCAGGAAAACGGTCGTCTTTTCGTATTTGCGCAGGCCGTTGAGCGTATCCCAGACCTTGAGGCGTGTTTGAGGGTCGAGGCCTGTCGTGGGTTCGTCGAGGAATAACACCTTTGGGGTGTTTATCAGCGCACGCGCAACATCGGCGCGCCTCCGCTGCCCTCCCGAAAGCCTGCCATAAGGCCGGTCGATATATTCTGAAAGGCCGACGACCTCTGTAAGGTCATCGAGGCGTTTCTTGAATTCTGTGCCCCTGATGCCATAGAAAGCGGCACGGGTTTCGATATTTTCCCTGACCGTCAGCAGGCTGTCCAATACCGAATTCTGAAAAACCACGCCCAAGCTACGGCGTATGTCATCGTCCTGCCTTCCGACCTCGAAACCATTTACCTTTATAGTGCCTTCATCTTTTTTGAGGATTGTGCAGATTACGTTGATAGTCGTGGATTTGCCTGCGCCGTTGGGACCGAGGAATGCAAAAAATGAGCCTTCCTCCACTCCGAAGCTGATGCCGTCTACTGCTGTCAGACTGCCGTAGCGTTTTACCAGTCCGTTGACTTCGATTATCTTGCTGCCGCTATTTTTGCTGCTCATGTGCATGCCTCCCCGCGTTGCGGATTCCTACCTGATATCTGCATGGTAGCTCTGCAGCGATTTTACCGCGCCGCCGTTTCCGGCGCCTTCCTTGAAAGCGGCGATGCCTTTCGCGCTCGCGAGCGCGGCCTCAAGAGTGGTGATATACAGGATCCTGTGTTTTATCGCGGTCTTGCGGATATATGAATCATCGAACTTGCTCTGTTTACCCGCAGGTGTATTGATCACAAGATGGATTTCCTTGTTCATTATACCGTCGACGATATTGGGCCTGCCTTCATGGAGCTTTTTGATATGCTCCGAAGGGATGCCGTGTTTTGCGAGAAATCTATGGGTGCCTATCGTGGCCTTGATTTTAAATCCCAGCCGGTGGAATTCGCTTGCCACCTGAATTACATCCGGTCTGTCTTTTTCCGCTACGCTGATGAGTACGGCCCCTGAAATAGGTAATGAAACCTGGGTTGCTTCCTGCGCCTTGAAGAAGGCCATGCCGAACGAGTCGGCCAATCCGAGCACCTCCCCGGTGGAGCGCATTTCTGGCCCGAGCAACGGGTCGACTTCCTGAAACATATTGAATGGGAACACGGCTTCCTTGACGCCGTAATGTGGTATTTCACCATGTCTGAGCGACGCTACGGTCGTAATGGCGCCGGCGGCATGTGAAGATGCTTTGACGGATGCCTCATTCTGCAGCATCAGCTCGGTGGCGATCCGCGCCATGGAGATGTTGCAGACCTTGGAAACAAGCGGCACCGTGCGCGACGCCCTTGGGTTGGCTTCGAGCACATAGACGCGGTCATTGGCTATTGCGTATTGCATGTTCATAAGTCCAATGACTTTTAATTCCCGGGCAATACGGCTCGTATAATCGTTTATGGTATCCAGGTGCTTCTGCGCGATGCTTGTCGGCGGTATGACGCATGCCGAATCCCCCGAGTGTATGCCTGCCAGCTCTATGTGCTGCATGACCGCCGGCACGAAGGTGTCTGTGCCGTCGGCTATAGCGTCGGCCTCGGCTTCCACCGCGTGCTCAAGAAATTTATCGATGAGTATCGGGCGCTCGGGCGTGACGTCCACTGCCGCGGCGACATAGCTCCTGAGCATGTCTTCGTCGTGGATGACCTCCATGCCGCGTCCACCGAGGACATAAGAAGGGCGTACCATTAGCGGATAACCGATCTTTCTTGCGATGAGCAGCGCGTCCTCGAGATTCGAAGCCATACCGGATTCGGGCATCGGGATGTCCATTTTCTCCATCATCTGGCGGAACATATCGCGGTCTTCGGCCAGATCGATGTTTTTGACAGACGTGCCGAGTATCCTCACGCCGGCCTTTTCGAGCTGCGCTGCTATGTTGAGCGGTGTCTGGCCGCCGAACTGGACGATGACGCCGATGGGTTTTTCTTTTTGGTATATGCTGAGGACGTCTTCGACGGTGAGCGGTTCGAAATATAGCTTGTCCGATGTGTCGTAATCGGTGGATACTGTTTCGGGATTGCAGTTTACGATGATGGTCTCGAAACCTATATCACGTAATGCGAATGCCGCATGCACGCAGCAATAGTCAAATTCGATGCCCTGTCCGATCCTGTTGGGTCCGCCCCCGAGTATCATCACCTTTTTGTTGCTGCTTGCCGTGGTGCTGTCGGGCGCGTTGTATGTGGAGAAATAATAAGCTGCGTTTTCGACGCCGCTTACGGGAACGGCCTCCCAGCCCTCGTGCATCCCGCATGCCTGACGTCTCTTGCGCACCTCGGTCTCGTCGACGCCGAGCAGCTTTGCTAAATATTTATCTGCAAAACCATCTTTTTTGGCCTTGATCAATATCGCATCGGTCAGGTCGGACCAGCCGAGTTTTATTATCTCCTCCTCCAGTATGACGAGTTCCTTCATCTGCTGGATGAACCACGGCTTGATGTGCGTCAGTTTATACAACCTATCGATATCGGCGCCTTTCCTCAGCGCCTCATACATTATGAACTGCCTTTCGCTGGTGGGCTCGATGAGCATGCCCATCAGCTCTTCCAGGGACTTTTGGTTGAAATCCTTAGCAAACCCCAATCCTGCGCGGCCTATCTCAAGCGAACGGATGGCCTTTTGCAGCGCCTCCTTATAGTTCTTCCCGATGCTCATTACTTCGCCGACGGCGCGCATCTGCGTGCCGAGCCTGTCCTGCGAGCCTTTGAACTTTTCGAATGCCCACCGCGCGAATTTTATTACGACGTAATCGCCCGAAGGCGTATATTTGTCAAGCGTGCCGTCGCGCCAGTAAGGTATCTCGTCAAGCGTCAAGCCTGCCGCCAGCATGGACGAGATCAGCGCGATAGGGAAGCCCGTGGCCTTGGATGCAAGCGCCGATGAACGCGATGTGCGCGGATTTATCTCGATCACGACCACCCTGTCGGTCTTCGGGTCGTGTGCGAATTGCACGTTCGTGCCGCCTATGACCTGGATGGCCTCAACTATGTCGTAAGAATGTTTCTGAAGCCTTTTTTGCAGTGCATGGCTGATGGTCAGCATGGGAGCGGAGCAGAACGAATCGCCGGTATGCACTCCCATCGCATCGATGTTTTCTATGAAACAGACTGTTATCATCTGGTTTTTTGCGTCACGCACCACTTCGAGCTCGAGCTCCTCCCAGCCGAGGACCGACTCCTCGACGAGTATCTGGCCTACTATGCTGGCTGCGATGCCGCGCGCGGCAACCGCCCTGAGCTCCTCGACGTTGTATACCAATCCGCCGCCCGTGCCGCCCATCGTATACGCCGGTCGTATGACCACCGGATAACCCAGCTCGACGGCTATGGCCTCGGCCTCTTCGACGCTGTATGCGGGTTTGCTCTTCGGCATATCTATCCCGAGCCTGTTCATGGTCTCCTTGAATGCGATCCTGTCCTCGCCGCGCTCTATGGCGTCGACCTGTACGCCGATCACCTTGACGCCGTACTTATCGAGGACGCCCGTCCTGGCCAGCTCTGCGCACAGGTTCAGCCCCGTCTGACCGCCTAAATTGGGGAGCAGCGCGTCGGGCCTTTCTTTTTCGATGATTTCGGTAATTCTTTTGAGGTTCAGCGGTTCGATATATGTGGCATCGGCCATTCCGGGGTCAGTCATGATAGTAGCCGGATTGGAATTGACAAGGACTATCTTGTATCCGAGCTTCCTCAACGCTTTGCATGCCTGCGTCCCCGAGTAGTCAAACTCGCATGCCTGTCCGATTATGATAGGGCCCGAGCCTATTATCATAACTGTGCGTATGTCTTCTCTTCTGGGCATATTCAGTCTCCTCGCCGTCTGGAATTTGTATTAATATTATGTAATGCGGTCTTTGAAATGATCCTGAATAATTATACACAAAGGGATATTCTGTTGTAAACTTAATTGAACCCAAACTTTGCTTGAGGCCGGACTTTTTATTTATAGCTCTGCTTCCAAAGAACTTGTTTTCGGGCAATCCTAAAGATAGTTCGGTACAAAAAATTTTATCTATATAGTCCTATTCTATTATATAATTATTATAATGCTAATTAGTTTCTAAGGAATATCGATATATTCCATGAAATACTACGGAGGAGAGGGTGTGGACTATTGAACAGTAAAGAGATCATTTTGAGGACACTGGAGTATGATAATCCGGAAAGGGTCGGCAGATCATTCGGCGAGTCGGATTTTACCCGGTGCGGTTATACGACCAAAACATGTGAGACCGACTGGGCGAGAATCAAAGATAACTATTGGGAAAGGACCGATGAGTGGGGAAATAAATGGGCAAGGCTGGATGATACATCAAAAGGTGAAGTCATCAAAGGCGTATTTGATGACATAGAAGACATTGAATCGTATGAATTTCCTGATTTTTCGAATTATAATGATTATGCAGGGGTAGAAGAATGCAGGCGGAAGGCGCCGGAAAAATGGCTGATAGGACATATGCCGGGCTTTGCATTCAATATTGCCAGAAAACTGTTCAAGCTGGAGAATTACCTTGTATATCTCCTGTTGGAGAGCGAGCGTATACATAAACTGCATGACCGGATCGACGCCATGTTGGAGCATATGATCGTCAATTACGCAAAAGCGGGCGTGGATAGCGTATTTTTCCCGGAAGACTGGGGAACACAAACACAAACGCTCATAAGCCCTAAACTCTGGAATGAGGAGTTTTTCCCAAGGTATGTAAAGCTGTGTTCAATTGCCCATGAAAACGGAATCAAGGTTTTTATGCATTCCTGCGGCAAGATAGCCGCTATCATACCCGGACTTATGGAAGCGGGAATCGACCTGCTGGAGTTCAATCAGCCGGCACTGCACGGGATCGACGTTCTTGCTTCATTCCAGGATAAATCCCGCCATATAACCTTCTGGTGCCCTGTCGATATCCAGAAGACGCTGCAAGCAAAAAACGAAGGAATGATCAGAACCGAGGCAAGAGAAATGATTGATAAGCTCTGGAAGGGACGCGGCGGATTTGTTGCGGGATATTACTCCGATAACGTTGCGATAGGGCTTGATCCTGTCTGGCAGGAATATGCGGTGGATGAATTCGGCAAACGTGGCAGGAGAGGTTTATATATAACTTAATTGTAAAATCTATTACACATCGCAATCAAATATTGCGTAGATCATCATATTATTCTATTATATAATTATTATAATGCCAATTAGTTTCTAAGGAATATCGATATATTCCATGAAAAACTACGGAAGAGAGGGTGGGCTATTGAACAGTAAAGAGATCATTTTGAGGACACTGGAGTATGATAATCCGGAAAGGGTCGGCAGATCATTCGGCGAGTCGGATTTTACCCGGTGCGGTTATACGACCAAAACATGTGAGACCGACTGGGCGAGAATCAAAGATAACTATTGGGAAAGGACCGATGAGTGGGGAAATAAATGGGCAAGGCTGGATGATACATCAAAAGGTGAAGTCATCAAAGGCGTATTTGATGACATAGAAGACATTGAATCGTATGAATTTCCTGATTTTTCGAATTATAATGATTATGCAGGGGTAGAAGAATGCAGGCGGAAGGCGCCGGAAAAATGGCTGATAGGACATATGCCGGGCTTTGCATTCAATATTGCCAGAAAACTGTTCAAGCTGGAGAATTACCTTGTATATCTCCTGTTGGAGAGCGAGCGTATACATAAACTGCATGACCGGATCGACGCCATGTTGGAGCATATGATCGTCAATTACGCAAAAGCGGGCGTGGATAGCGTATTTTTCCCGGAAGACTGGGGAACACAAACACAAACGCTCATAAGCCCTAAACTCTGGAATGAGGAGTTTTTCCCAAGGTATGTAAAGCTGTGTTCAATTGCCCATGAAAACGGAATCAAGGTTTTTATGCATTCCTGCGGCAAGATAGCCGCTATCATACCCGGACTTATGGAAGCGGGAATCGACCTGCTGGAGTTCAATCAGCCGGCACTGCACGGGATCGACGTTCTTGCTTCATTCCAGGATAAATCCCGCCATATAACCTTCTGGTGCCCCGTCGATGTCCAAAAGACGCTGCAAACAGAAAATGAAGAAATAATCAGAGCTGAGGCAAGAGAAATGATTGATAAGCTCTGGAAGGG
>CAYWGM010000076.1:0-6304 GCA_964457875.1 uncultured Eubacteriales bacterium
TTAAAGCTTGGGACGTGGCAAGGCGTCTATTTCTGCGAGTTTGACGGTCCGAGGAGCAGAAAGGTCTATATAAAGATTTTGAAAGGCTAATTGAAAGGCTAATTGAAAGGCTAATTGAAAGGTTAATGAAGATATGGAATTTGCTGAAACAGTGCTGACAGTCAGATATGCCGAAACCGACAGGATGGGGATCGTGCATCATTCCAATTATCCGGTGTGGTTTGAAGCCGGAAGGACGGATTTTATCAGGAGGGCAGGTTACCCCTATTCGAAGATCGAAGACAGCGGGCTGCTGCTCCCGCTGATAGAGCTCAGATGCTGTTATAAGGGTTCGGCCAGATACGAGGATATTGTCACAGTAAGGACGTATGTATGTGAAGTGACGCCTACAAGGATTCATTTCAGGTATGACGTCCTTGTGAATGGCAACCCCGATCCGATATGCGAGGGCGATACATATCATGTCTGGACGAATAAAGATTTGAAACCGGTCAATTTACGAAAGGTCAATCCAGAGATATATGATATTCTTTGCGCAATGTCCCGAACAAAGGCCAACGGATAATAATACTAAACGGATATTAATACTAATAAGTAACATTTTATGTAAACTTTTAATATGCTGATAACGGAAATACCATTAAATGAGGTATGTTATGTTATCAGACATTGAATTTATAAAAAGATCCCTTTCGCTCCATCTTTTTTTTGCACGAATAATGAAGGAGCACGCATTTTTCCTGGAGGCAGGATTCACGCCTAAGAACGCCAGCCTAGCGCAGCAGGCTGACGCTTTTAAAACGCAATTCGGTTGTTTGCTGGCTGATGTTGTGGCTTTATCCAATGGCGTCGTCAGCCCTGCAGTGCTTCAGTCAGGTGAGGTCATAACACCTTTTACGCTGAATGCGGAGGTTTCTACTGAGTTTTTTTCCGGAGTCCAATTACAGACAGCTATCACCAGGGCCGAGGGAGGTCTGGCTGCGGGTTGCATCGGCGGTATTGCTGCGGGCGGCGCCGTTGGCCAGATTAGCCAGATGATGGCCGATCCCGTTCTTGCGCAGCGTGTGTCTATGATCAACAACAGGGCTATAGAATTGATTTCCGCCCTGGCACGGTTTAAAACTGCCCTTCTTGCGGAAGTGTTGAATTGCAGGATTTTTACGTTCAATTACCCATTGCTGATAGACCACATCCTGCGCGAAGCCCGGCTGTATCTGTGCATGGTCCAAAAGCTGCAGAACCGCGAAGAGATCGAGTCCGAGAAAGACGCTCTGGAGCAGGAGATGTTCTGGAACAGGATAATGGCCGAGCATGCCAAATTCATCAGGGGATTGCTCGATCCGACGGAAGAAGAACTGATTCAAGCGGCCAACGACTTCGGAAATGAGTTTGACGAACTGACTGCGGAGGCGAAAGCCGCCATGCAGGCCACGATACCCGCACTATCGCAAGTACCGGCGCAAACTCCGGCCCAAACACCGGCCCAAACACCGGCCCAAACACCGGCCCAAACACCGGCGCATACCGCGGCGCATACCGCGGCGCAAGCCGGCAAGGTCACCGGTGATAGCCTTGAAGCCACACGCAGGATACGGGATTTCAAGGCCCAGGGGACGCAAGGGTTATTGGCATGCAACATCAGGTCGATAATCATACCTCTGCTGGGCGACCACGTCTTGCGCGAGGCCAACCACTATCTGCGCTTGCTGCAGATGTTTCACAGGTAATCACAGGTAATAAGATAGCTGGATCATAAGTTGGTTCATTTACAGCAGCCTTAAGGGATCAGATTTCAGCGAGATTGGATTGAATAATGTCAAAGTAGAATAAAACATGATAAAATATTAATACTGATGAACCTTTATATAAAACCCAAAAAGGAGGTCGTGGCATGCGTTATGCAAGCGAAGATTTAATGAATGAGCACGAAGGGATATTGTTCGGGCTGAAGATCCTCGAGAAGATGGTCTTCATGCTCAAGGAGAAAAAGGCGGTGGATGTCAGCGATGCAAAAGAAATGGTGCGTTTTCTCAAGTTGTTTGCCGACAAGTGTCACCACGGTAAAGAAGAAGGGCTCTTGTTCCCTGCGATGGAAAAGGCCGGAATCCCGAATGACAGAGGGCCGATCGGGCAGATGCTAATCGAGCATACACAGGGAAGAAAGTACATAGCTGACATGGTTAAATCAATTGACGCCGATGCCGATGCCAATAACGATGCCGATGACGGAGGCGTGCTTGATAACTGCTTTATAGAAGCGGCAGCAGACTATATCGCTTTGCTGCGCTCGCATATAAACAAGGAAAATATGATTCTGTTCCCTTTGGGAGACAAAAAGATACCGGCTGATGTGCAAACCCAGCTGTTGAGTTCGTTTGAAGAATTTGAGGAGCAAGTCATGGGTAAAGGCACACATGAGGAATTGCATGAGCTTCTCAGCAAATTCGAGCGCAAATACCTGCATGGGGCATGACTACTGTTCGGGGAGGTTACAATGGACGCCATACAAGCTATCAAGTCACGGGTAAGCATCAGGAAGTATAAAAATATCCCAATCCCCGCAGAGGTGCTTAAAGACATCGTGGACTGCGGCAGGCTCGCGCCGAGCGGGTATAACCATCAGCCGTGGGTATTTCTGGTCATAACCGATCAAGAACTGCGTTATCAAATCTCGCAAGCCGCGAAGTACGGCCGTTTCATAAAGGACGCCAGGGCTTGCATTGTGGTATTCTGCCGGACAGGCGAGGAAACAATGCTTGAGGATTCATGCGCGGCAACGGAAAATATGATAATCGCCGCCCAAGCCTATAACCTTGGGACTTGCTGGGTAAATTCCTATAAAAAGCAGCATTCCGAAGCTGTCAAAAAACTTCTTGGCTGCCCCGAAGAATATGAGCTGATGACCATTATCGCAGTAGGATATCCCGATGAGGAAAGGAAGACCACCAAGAAGTCCCTGGACGAAGTCATTAAGTGGGAGAAATTCTAGGAGGCATATATTTTGTATGAGTTGTGAATATACGGGTATAGTGGTTGAAGAGGCTTTAGATGACAACTGCTTAATAAATAAGCTCCAAGTTGCAAGGTAAAAGAAACGGGGAGGGCGGTTTAAATGATTTTATCCGGGCTGGAGATAAAAAGACGTCTTGGTAAGGACATAGTGATCGAGCCTTTTGATGAGAGATACATTAATCCGAACAGCTACAATCTGCGGTTGCACAATGAGCTGCTGGTCTACGAAGAAGACGTCCTTGATATGAAGAGGCTGAACAAAACCAGAAGTATGATAATCCCGGAAGAAGGCCTTGTTCTTGAGCCCGGGATTCTATATCTGGGAAGGACGATAGAATACACAAAGACGGAGAATTATGTCCCAATGCTCGAAGGTCGTTCATCTGTAGGGCGGCTTGGGCTTTATGTGCATGTGACCGCAGGGTTCGGGGACGTCGGGTTCAGCGGTTATTGGACGCTGGAGATACAGTGCGTCCAGCCTGTAAGAATATATCCGGGAGTCGAGATCTGCCAGATATATTATCACTCTATTGAAGGTGAATATGTGAAATACAGGAGCGGGAAGTATCAGAACAATACCGGCATACAGCCGAGCCTGCTTTATATGGATTATGAAAAGGAAAGCAAATGAATGGCGGCTCTTGACGGTATTATACAAAATTATCTATACTCTATATAAAAATAAACTTAAGTGAGAGAAGATGCATAATGAAGATACATAACATGACTGATTGGGTTGGCCGGTATAAGGCAATTTTGTTTGATTTCGATTATACGCTTGTGGACTCTTCGAATGGGGTCTGCGAATGTGTGGCGTATTCGCTGTCAAAGACGGGCTACGGAATACCTTCAGATGAAGAGATCTGCAAGACGATAGGGCTTCCGCTACCCGGGATTTTTGCCACGCTCACTTCCGATGATGACCCTGACGCGTTTGAGAAGTTCAGAGTCATTTTCAAAGAAAAGGCCGACGAGGTGATGAATAATAAAACCATATTTTTTGATAAAGCGCCTGAAACCA
Organism: uncultured Eubacteriales bacterium; assembly: GCA_964457875.1. Taxonomy (GTDB): domain Bacteria; phylum Bacillota; class Clostridia; order Acetivibrionales; family CAYWGM01; genus CAYWGM01. The sequence continues at coordinate 4,034 of CAYWGM010000076.1, forward strand.
TTCGTTCATTATGCAACCAGCTAATCAGGTGCGGCATCGTGTCTACAAAATTTCGTTACAGGATAGCCGAAGTGTTGGAACGGTACGATTTGACGGATAACTTCGAAGTCGTTATCGGCGGCGAGGATGTCTCGGCGTTCAAACCCGATCCCGAAGGGCTGATAAAGGCCATCCGTACGCTTGACCTCAGTAAAGATGATTGTGTCTTTGTGGGTGACAGCGTCATCGATGCGCAAACGGCGCAAAATGCCGGCGTTGACTTCATCGGCGTCCTATCAGGCACAACATCCAGGGAGCAGCTTGATGTATATCCGAATATCTGTCTTTTAGGTAGATTATCAGAATTGGTGTATTCGATTGTTTAAGTACGCAAATATTTTTGTACTAATTGATACATTTATATTGCGCAATCAGTATCTATTGTATATAATATGAGTATAATGGTTTTTAAGAGGTATATATTGCTTGAAGATAATAGAGAAACAAAGAAATATACGGATTTTACCCCGGAAGAAGTGCTGGAATATCTGAATATCCTTAAAAAATTAGTATTGAATGGGAAGTATATAATATCAACAAATGAGAACAGACGGGAAAATATCGATTTTATTGAGGATTACAGGATAGACTCGAAAAAAGAAAAAGAGATACTGCTGAATCTCCAAACAGATGATTTCTGCTATGCTGTCGACAATGAGAAAAGGGAATTCTTACATGAAAAACTTTACATATTCTGCAAGGAGTTTGAGTTTGATAATTGGGGTTATACTGAAAAGGTTGAGATTTATATAAAGACGAATATTATTAAAACTAGAAAGGAAAATGATTATTTAGTCGTAGTTTCTTTTCATAAAAGAAACAGACCAATAACATATTTATTTAGGAACAAGTAGATTGAAATATTGGCACATTGATGGAGGGGTTCTATATGACTGGTTTTTGTGAAACCTGTCGCGATACAGTGTCATTTACGATAAAAGAAGAATCAAAGGTTAAGAGTATTCGAGGAAAAGATATTACTTACATTGCAAAAATAGCCTATTGCAATGAATGTAAGAATGAGATTTTTATCTCGGAACTACGTGATCACAATGTAAAAGCCCTTGATAAGGCATTCCGGGAGCATGAAAAACTGATTAGTGTTGCAGAAATAGAGAGCGTCTTGAAGAAATATAGAATTGGCAAAAGGCCGCTTTCTTTATTGTTGAATTGGGGTGAAGGCACCTTGACCAGGTATTTGGACGGAGATATTCCTACGAAGCAATATTCCGATACTTTAAAGCGGGTTCTTGCAGATCCGGAATATATGATGGAATTATTGGAAGCGAATAAAGAGAATGTTAACGGGCAAGCATACAGGCAATGTAAAGAAGCGATTAATAGACTTAAGGTTGAATGGTCAAAAGGAAACGATAAAATTGACAGTGTTGTCAAATATATTATTTTTCGGTGCGTTGAGATAACGCCTTTGGCTTTACAAAAATTGCTATATTATGCGCAGGGCTTTTTTAAGGCTTTTAATAGCCGTTATTTATTTGATAATGATTGCGAAGCCTGGATTCACGGTCCAGTTTTTAAAAGCATATATAACAAATATAAAGATCATGGTTTTAATCCGATTGATGAAAATTCATCCCAATATGATGATTTTGAGCTTACAGATGTGGAAACTGAAATTCTTGATAGTATAATCATGAATTTTGGCTGTTACAGCGGAAAGGTTTTGGAAAAGATGACGCATATAGAAACCCCGTGGCGTGAAGCGAGGATAGGACTTGGCGATGATGAGGGGTCCAGTAGGATTATTAAAAAAGAAGCCATATCAGAATACTTTTTAGGAATCAAAAAAAAGTATGACATGCTCAACTATTCGGATATTAAGGACTATAGCGTGGATTTATTCAGAAAAATATATAATTAAAATGAGGTAGGGGCGGGCGCGTATGGATGAAGTCAAATATCATATAAGAAAATGTGATAGCGCTGATTTGGAGATCCTTGTCAAGATGAGGCTGGAGTTCTTAAAGGAAGCCGGGCATGTCAAAGATGATGAAGATATTAGCAAACTACATAATGAAATTCAAGAATATATTCTTAAGCGTATAGATAATGATCTGCATTTTTGGGTGGCTGAGATTGAGGATGAAGGAGTGGCTGTCGGTGCGGTCAATATATGGGACAAACTCCCTTTAAACTCTGGCAAAGGAAGCAATTTCAGAATCGGATATTTTTCGAATATGTATACCAGGCCGGATCACAGAAAAAAAGGAA
>CAYWGM010000077.1:0-3405 GCA_964457875.1 uncultured Eubacteriales bacterium
TCCATCTTTGTCATTAGTTGGTCACCTCACCTGTATAATTATTTCGCAAACTGGTGTTCCATGTCAAGTAAAATCGTCAGATGAACGACCTGACCAGCATGGTCAGCGTAAGCCCTATAAGTATCACGATGGTCGACCAACCGATGATGTTGTTGAGCGGCTTGTTTACGTAATTCCCCATAACCTCTTTTTTATTGATGATTATCATCATGCATATCAGGACGACGGGCAGAAGTATGCCGTTCAGTCTCTGCGACCACAGGGTGATGCTGATGAGCGGCACGTTGGGTATGAGTATGATGCCTGCCCCAATTATGATCATCGAGGTGTACAGCCAGTAAAACTGGGGCGCTTCTTTCCATTTCTTGTCGATGCCGGCTTCGAAACCGAATGCCTCACAGATATAAAAAGCCGCAGCGACAGGTAGTATTGTCGCAGCGAATATCGATGCGACGAACAGACCGAAGGCGAACACATGCGATGACAGTTCGCCGGCCAGCGGCTTCAACGCTACCGCGACGTCCCTGGCCTCGTTTATTACCGGCCCCTGCCCGTTTACATAAAGCGTCGACGCACAAGCGACGATAATGAAGAACGCGACGCCGATGGTTGTAATACAGCCGATCAGCACATCCCATAATGTATATTTGTAATCTTCCACTTTGAGGCCTTTTTCGATTATCGCCGATTGCATGTAGAACTGCATCCAAGGGGCGATGGTCGTGCCCACAAGCCCTATCACCATGGAAATGTACCCGAAGTCCAGACTGACCTCCGGATGTGTGACCGAACGCCCTATCTCGCCCCAGTCGGGTTTCCCAAGCAGCGCCGATACGATATACGAAAGCAGCGCCGCGCTGAATATGAGGAATATCTTCTCGGCGAATCGGTATGTGCCTTTGACGACAAGTATCCAGACTACCACCGCAACTATAGGGACTGAGATATATTTGCTGACGCCAAATATCTTCATGCTGCCCGCCACTCCGGCGAACTCGGTCATGGTATTGCTGATGTCGACAAAAAGCAAGCCCATGAATATGAAGAAAGTCGCCTTGACGCCTGCATTCTCCCTGATGAGGTCGGCCAGCCCCTTGCCTGTGACTACCCCCATCCTCGCGTTCATCTCCTGCACAATGAAGAGCACGATGAACGACGGGATCAGCGTCCAGAGCAGCTTATATCCGTATAGCGCGCCGGCGACCGAATATGTCGTGATGCCGCCCGCATCATTATCCACACTTCCTGTGATGATGCCAGGTCCGAGTATGGACAGGAAGATCACAAGGTTGCGCCAAAAGGTACGCCGCGGTATGAATTTATTTGCCTTTGCCTTTAAAGCCTTTTCTTCCAACGCTATTCCTCTCTGCAAATATTCCTTACTGCAGTATTTCGCCGGTTATTGCCTCTTGCGCATAGTCTTCAGCAAGCTGTATACGATGTCATTGATCACGACAACGCCGAGCAGTTTTTCCTCCCTGTCCACGACAGGCACCGCAAGCAGGCTGTATTTGGAGATGATACCGGCAAGTATGTTGACGTCGTCGTTATCATGCACGAAAATGACATCCCGTTTCATTATGGAGTTCAACCTGATATCGGGCTGCGCGACCACCATATCCCTGAGGGATACGACGGCGACCAACTTTTCAGCGTCATCCACGACATACAGGTAATAGATCATGTCGGATTCAGGCTTTAGTCGCCTTAATTCATCTATCGTCTCGTTAACGGTAAGATTTTCGTTGAAGAAGAAATAATCAGTGCTCATTATACTGCCGACCTTGTTATCCGGGTATTCCATCAATTCGCGGATCTCTTCGGAAGTCTCCTCAGGCATTTCGTTGAGTAATTCTTCGGCTTTTTCCTCTTCGATTTCATCCAATATGTCGGCGGCTTCGTCTGCAGGCAACATCTCCAGCATGTCTGCAGCCTTCTCGACCGACATGCTTTCAATGACGTTGACCTGCGCGTCAGACTCGAGTTCCTCAAGCACATCGGCGGCCTTCTCATCATCCAGCGAAGCAAAAACCGCTGCCTGGGTCTTCATATCGAGTTCCTCGATGATATCCGCAAGATCCGACGGATGCAGCGTATTCAGCTTTGTATGCGTCTTGGACAACTTGATGCCGCTCCCCGGATAGTCGATGGTCTCGACTTCCTCCCAAAGGATGAGTTTGCTCGGTATGGCAGCTCCAAATGGCTTAAGCAGGTATTTTATTATCTTCGCTATGCCAAGCCGTCTCAAAAGCCCTTCAAATCCGACGTCGACAGCAATCGCATATGTCCCGTTCGAAAGCGTGGCAAGCCTCAGGTCATTGACCCTCACGACTTTTTTTCCGTCGATGTCCACAATCTGCCTGTCGAGTATGTTCTTCCTCAAGTAAAGTATGTTCTCGGGCAGCGATAAGGTTTCTTTGAATTCTACGCACTCAATGATATAACGGTTCTTTTCTTTACTTATTGTAAACGTCGAGAAATCGACCGTAAGGGATTTGTTCCCCCCGAGACCGATGACAGCGGCGACGACCCTCGGCCTGATCTTCGACATGTCGACTATCAGGTCCTTCAGTCTGCCGACCACTTTCCTGTTTTCGTGATATACCCTCTGATTGAGCACGCGACTCAGATAAAAGGTCAGAAGTGAGTTCAAACGAACCACCTCCCTCAATATTAATATGGGCAATAAAAAAGACCTTCATCAAAACTTAAACTTGTCGAAGGCCGTTCTTGCTTTCATACTCGTTCAAGTTTTGGCACTGTAAGGCTTAAAAGCTACATTAGGTAATGCCTTGATATGTACTTTCGGCAAAACCTGCTTACCTTCTAAGGTTGTCTCCAACCCTTCGCGGCAGCAGCCTGTATCCTTATAGTAACCTCACCTACCGAGGCGTTATTCTGTTTGAAGTAATTATATTACTGTTAACCGCCGATTTCAAGCAAAAAAGAGCGATACACCCAGTATCAGATAACATCCCAAAAGCGCAAATCCCTCCAGCCAGTTTGTTTTGCCGTCCTGAAACACGTAAATCGAGAATCCGATGGCTATGACCAGCGCCACCAGCTCGAACAGGTCGTATACATATATGATGGGACTGCCGGTGAAAAAGCTCGCGAGGATCAAGACGGGCGCAACAAAAAGGGCTATCTGGATACTCGATCCGATGGCTATCTCTATACTGATATCTATACGGTCGTTGATTGCCATCATGATAGCCGATACGTTCTCCGGTACATTCCCGAGAATCGGTATAATGATCATCCCGATGAATATCTCCGGCAGACCAGAGCCGGTAGTGATGCTTTTGACCGATTCGACCAGCATACCGCTTTCAACGGCCGCGCACGCGGCGGAAGCACATAAGAGGCAAATGGCGCCGATAAGGCTCATTCCTGCCGGGTCAT
>CAYWGM010000077.1:3505-4661 GCA_964457875.1 uncultured Eubacteriales bacterium
ACCGCCGCCAAAATGAGGCTCACGGCCGAAAGCCTCTGTTCAGGGTATCCCCCGTTGTGCGTATGTATCGTATACATGAGCGTATACGGTATGACGAAGCTCATCATAGAAAAGACCAGCAGCGTGAAGTTGCTCCTCGCGCTATTCTTATCGAACTTCTGATACTTCCGCCGGATTCCGCCGAGTAATATACTGAATCCGAGAACAAGGAGCATATTGCTGATGATGGACCCGGCCATACTGGAGAGCACAAGGCTGTTCAAGCCCGCATTCACGGCAAAGAGCCCGATCATCAGTTCCGGCAGGTTGCTCATCGTGGCATTCAGGAATCCTCCCGCCTTTGCTCCGGCATATGAGGCGATCCGCTGGGTGGAAAGGCCGATCAGCCAAGCAAGAGGTATCATCGACAGACATGTGGATATGAAGACAAATATCACATCAAGATCTACGATTTTCCCGATTATAGATACCGGGACAAAAACCAGCAAGTATTTCAAATGCCTCATTATTGCCATCATTACTAATAATATTCCCTGCCCGCATCAAGTGTGTATCGGTAAATTTGTGGCATATTTGTGGCATATTTGCGGTATATTTGTGGTTAACGGCTGGCATATATTACAGGTTTCCATCATTCTGGCATTATGGTAAACTGGATGAAGCTGAATCTTCCAGCCATGGAAGAACGGGGGATGAAACCTTTGGGGTGAAGCCGCATAGCGGCGGGGTATACTCTTTTACCTAACCCGGCAACTAACCTCGTAAGCAAAAAAAGAGGAGGACTATCACAATGTTCCGCAAAAGTACGTTCCGTAAAAGCAGGTTCTTATTCTCGTTATTTGTTTCAATTCTGCTGTCCATGTTCTTGTTCGTCCAGACTACATATGCCTACTCGGAAGAATTACTCAAATACAGTATGAGGAGCTCGGCGGTAACAAGCCTTCAGCGAGACCTAAAAACCCTGGGTGTCTTCAGCGTCGCTCCCACCGGGTATTTTGGCAGCATTACAAGGTCTTCGGTCGTCAGATTTCAGAGAAATTACGGGCTCGTTCCCGATGGTATAGTCGGACCGCAGACACGTGCCAAAATCGATAAATTGCTGGGACGGTCGGCTGATGCCAGAACTAATGCAACCGCTGCCGCCAAAACTGCCGCC
>CAYWGM010000077.1:4761-6239 GCA_964457875.1 uncultured Eubacteriales bacterium
TTGCGCGGGCGCTTATATCGCGGCAACGGAGCGCAAAACGCCATTATTTCTTCTTCTGCGATCTGGCAGCCCGGTTTCAATTCTATGATGGCAGCCGCAATCTCGCCGACACGATTATCGGGCAGCCCTATGACTGCTACATCCTTGATGGCTTCATGCGCGCGGAGGAAGTCTTCGATCTGCACCGGATAGATATTTTCTCCGCCGCTGATGATCACGTCTTTTTTGCGGTCGACCAGATAGATAAAGCCGTCTTCGTCCATCTTGGCCATGTCGCCGGTAAGCAGCCAGCCGTCCTTGATTGACGCCGCGGTAGCTTCCGGGTTGTTGAAATAGCATTTCATGACACCGGGCCCCTTGACAGACAGTTCTCCAATCTGCCCCTGGGGCACGCAGCATCTCCCGTCCTCACCGACTATCCTGGCTTCCCAGCCATAACCCGGTATGCCGATAGCGCCGACCTTCTGGATGTTCTCGACGCCCAGGTGGACACATCCGGGGCCGCTGGATTCGCTCAAGCCATAGTTGGTATCGTATTGATGGTTTGGAAAATACTTCTTCCAACGGTGGATCAGGCTGGGCGGTACCGGCTGCGCGCCGATATGCATCAGCCTCCATTGGGAAAGCTCGTAGTCTTGCAGCTTCACGTCCCCTCTCTCGATGGCGTCAAGGATGTCCTGCGCCCAGGGGACCAAAAGCCACACAATGGTGATTTTTTCTTCGGAGACCGTCTTCAGTATCCATTCGGGCTTTATCCCGCGGAGCAAAACGGCCTTGCTCCCCGCCAAAAAACTGCCGAACCAATGCATCTTGGCGCCGGTATGATAAAGCGGCGGTATGCATAGAAAATTATCTTCACGATTTTGGCCGTGATGGTTCTGTTCAGTATAGCATGAAGCCAATAGACTCCCGTGCGTATGTAAGATCGCTTTTGGGAATCCCGTAGTCCCCGAGGAGAAGTATATCGCGGCGTCATCTTCGTCTATAAGCTTTATCTGCGGGGCTTCGGAGGAACAATTGGCTGTGAGGCGGTCGTAGTTTTCAGAAAAAGTAGGACGGTTTTCCCCTGCAAAAAAGAGGGTCTTCACTTTAGGTATCTGATCATAAATAGTTTCGATGCGGCCGATGAATTCCGGACCAAAAATCAAAGCAATGGCTTCGGACAATTCCAGACAGTATTTTATTTCATCGGCTGTATATCGGAAGTTCAGCGGTACTGCGATAGCGCCGGTCTTCAGTATTCCGAAATAGATCGGCAGCCACTCGAGGCAATTCATTAGGAGAATCGCCACCTTGTCCCCTTTTCCGATTCCCCGCTTCAACAGCAGGTTGGCCAGCCGGTTCGCCTTTTCCTCAAAAACGCTCCAAGTCATATCCCGGCGGTATTCACCCGCTGGATTATTTTCAATCAGTTCATACTCACGCCATATGACATTGTGGCTGTTCTGGAGATCCAGATTGATCTCGGTCAGGCATGT
>CAYWGM010000078.1:0-5865 GCA_964457875.1 uncultured Eubacteriales bacterium
ATTTTGCGTATGATGATAAACAATAAATACGGGTTCAGGTGGTCATCGTATTTCAGGTGCCAGTATGCGGATGAAGAGACCGTCGAGCTTATGAAGCAAAGCGGCTGTGAAGGAGTCATCTTAGGGATCGAATCCGGAAGTCAGAGGATTCTTCAGAATATGAACAAGGCAGTGACGGTCAATCAATATAAAAAAGGTATTGCCTTGCTGAATGAATACGGCATACCTACAGAAGCATCTTTTATTACGGGGTATATCGGGGAAACGCTTGAAACTTTCAATGAAACCGTAGAATTCATAGAGGAGACGCAGCCGACTTTTTATCATCCCCATGTATGGTATTGTTCCGTGATCTCACCAATCTGGGAAGACAGGGAGAAATATAAAATCAACGGCAAGGGATATGTCTGGTCGCATGCAACCATGGATTCGCAGACGGCCGCGGAATTAGTCGACAAAATGTTCCTCAATATAAAGAATTCCATCTGGATGCCCCAATACAATTTCAACTATCCGGCTGTAGTCAGTCTGCTGGCAAGAGGCTTTGACATGGACAGGGTCAAAATGTTCATCAACGCCTTTAACGATGGCATCAGGGAAAAACTGACGATTCCCGGCAAGTCGGAAGTAAGCCAGAATGTTATGGATAGATTGAAGGATGCCTGCAATAAAATATGAACCCGGCATACAAATTAATTGCGCTATCTTGCAATATCTTCCGGAAAAAAGTATAATGTATTTTGGTAATGTACGTCTAAAAAGATTGAATAATATACATAAGAGGAGATTTTTGCGAGAGTGCAGGAAAAATTGTATCCTTTATCGTATCCGCAACAGGGGATATGGTACATAGAGAAGTTGCATCCTGGTACAAGTATAGGCATAATTTCCGCGACCCTGAAACTTAAAGGATCTATTGACTATTCTATCCTTGAAAAAGCCGTGAACAGGCTGATCGAGTTCAATGACGCAATCAGGATAAAGATCCGTGAGATCGACGGCATACCTATGCAGTATGTCATGCCATACCGATATCAAAAACTGGATTATTTTGATTTTTCCCAAGAAGGCGTCGATAGCCTTTTCAAATGGGATATGTTGATGACGCAGGAGCCTTTCAAACTGACCGAATCCAGCCTGAATTATTTTGCGCTTGCCAAGGCCTCGGACAAAGAAGGCGGGGTGTTCGTCAAACTTCATCATATGGTTTCGGATGCATGGTCCTTCGTATATATCATCGGCAACAAGATAGTCGAAAATTACAGGTATTATTGCCACTTATCAAACATACCGGATGACATTGAAAAATCCGGTCTGGACACATTGCCTGCAGCGCAAAGAAACCCTTCTTATATGGAATATATCGAAAGTGAAGCAAACTACCTGAAATCAGAGAGATTCGAAAAAGACAGGCTGTATTGGAATGATGTTTTTAAGACGATACCTGATTATACGACGCTGAAGGCAAACAGATCCGAACGTGCAAGCATGCCGGCCAGAAGAAAGACATTCGTCATACCGGCGTCAACGACCGCAATGATAAGAAATTTCTGCCGGTCGATCGGAACGACAATATTTGCTGTTTTTGCAGCGGCCCTCGCGATTTATCTTAACAGGATATTGCAGAAAGAAGACATCGTACTTGGCACTCCTGTGCTGAACAGGTGCAATGCGAGGGAAAAGAACATGCTTGGTATGTTTGTCACAAATGTGCCCATACGCATCGGCATGACTGATGATGCCGATTTCAATACATTTTCCACGGACATATCCCGTAACTGGCTGCATGTCCTCAAACATCAGAAATATCCATATCAGCTGCTGCTGAAAGATATTCGCGAGAAATACGGCAATATCGACAGTCTTTACGATATTCTGATATCGTATCAGAATGCCAAGCTCAACAGGATCGACAGCGAGTTGAAGTATGAAGGCAGATGGCATTTCAACGGTTATCAGGTCGATTCCCTTTATATCCATATTAATGACAGGGAGGATGAGGGCAGCCTCATTGTTGATTATGATTTCCTGCCGAAATTGTTTTATGTTAAGGAAATTGAATATATCCACAGGCATCTTCTCAATCTGATCCATGATGCATTGGCGCATCCGTCCAAAAAACTGTACGAAATAGAGTTTATGGATAAGGAAGAGAAGCATCGCATACTGTACGGTTTTAATAATACCTGCGCCGATTACCCTTTGAAAACGACCGTGCACGGACTGTTTGAGGAACGGGCTGAAAAGTCGCCTGATGACGTGGCTTTGGTTTTCAGGGATAGCAAGACTACTTATTCGGAATTGAATAGAAAAGCCAACCGGATAGCATGGCTGTTAAAGAGTATAGGCGTGAAGCCGGATGATATCGTAGGAGTGATGATGAACAGGTCGCCGGATCTTCTGGCGTCAATAATGGGCATCCTTAAGGCGGGAGGCGCTTACCTGCCGATCGATCCCGAGCTCCCGGATGAAAGGATCAGGTTTATTTTGTCCGACAGCGGGGCGTCCGTACTGTTGATTAAAGATGTTGCAAAGGATCGGATCGATTTAACGGATGAGAGAATTAAAATTGTCGATTTCGATATGCTTGGCAGCAATGATCAAAATCCTCCGGAGGTATGCGCTTCGGGCAACCTTTCTTATATCATGTATACTTCCGGATCCACCGGCGCCCCAAAAGGGGCCATGATAGAACACAGATCATTAATTAATTTTTCAATGGCCGTGACTGATTTGTTTGGTTTTGTTCCCGGCGAAAGGGTATTGTCCATAGCCACAATGTCTTTTGATATTTTCATATTTGAGATATTCCCTTCGCTTATCAATGGAATGACGATCATCATGGCCGATGAAGAGCAACGGAAGCTGCCGGTATTACTCGGCAGACTGATGGAACAATACCGTGCGGAAGTGATTCATGCCACACCGTCGATAATTCATCACTTATTGGATGATGATGAATGTGCCGGGTATTTTTCAGGGCTTAAGAAGATCATCATCGGAGGTGAGGTATTTACCGATAAACTGTTGTCAAGACTCAAGAGTATAACCAAGGCGTTGATATATAACGGTTATGGGCCTGCCGAAACCACTGTGGGCGTATCCTTCAAGGAGTTGACATCATCTGATGTGATAAATATCGGCAAGCCTATATCAAATGTTCGCATGTACATATTGGACAGGCATCTGAATCCGGTTCCGATAGGCATGCCCGGCGAGATATTCATCGGCGGCAACGGTCTTGCAAGAGGCTATATCAACAGGCCTGAGCTCAATCTTGAGAAGTTTGTGCCCGATCCTTTCATCCCGAACGAGAGACTATATAGGACAGGCGATCTTGCAAGATGGTATCCGGAAGGCGAAATCGAATTCCTTGGCAGGATGGATCATCAGGTAAAAATCAGGGGCTTGAGGGTGGAGCTTGGCGAAATAGAAAATGAATTGCTAGGCTATGATGGCGTGAAAAAAGTCGTCGTAGTCGATAACGATGACAAATACGGCAAGAAGTATTTATGCGCATATATAGTTTCGGATAAGAAAATCCAATTCAAGGAATTAAGGGATTATTTATCGGGGATATTACCTTCCTATATGATACCTGCCGCATTCGTCAGATTGAATGACATACCTCTGAACCCGAGCGGTAAAATCGACAGGAACGCTTTGCCCGAACCTGATAGTATACATAACTTGTCCGATAATTATGAGGCGCCGTCGAGTGATACCGAACAAAGGTTTTCGAACATATGGGCAGATGTGCTTCATGTCGACAGGGTCGGCGTCAACGATAATTTTTTCGAGCTTGGGGGAGATTCTCTAAGCTTGATTTCCATAGTCGCCCAAATCAGGAAAGAACTCGATGTTGAACTGCCTTTGACGCAGATGTATGATAATCCTACCGTGAAGGAGCTTTCAAGGTGTGTCAAAGAGGCTGAAAAATGTTTATACGCTCCATTTGAATCTGTTGGTGAACGACCGTATTATCCTGTGTCTTCGGCGCAGAAGAGGATTTTCCTTCTCTCGCAGATCGAAAATGGCGGTACGGCGTATAATATGTCTTTGGCCGCCTTCATCGACGGCAATCTTGATATCGCACGCCTCGAGAATGTATTTAAACAACTCATCAGACGCCATGATTCTCTCAGGACATCATTCGGATTGATTGACGGCGTACCTGTGCAGAGGATTTCAGATGATGTTGAATTTAAAATCGAATATGGCGAGATACGGGAAATCGACACAGATAAGATAATCGGTGAATTTGTAAGACCGTTCGACCTTGCGGCAGCGCCTATTTTAAGAGTAGGAGTTTATAAGGTCGCTGAGGCAAGACATCTGTTTTTGACGGATATGCATCATATAATATCCGACGGGATGTCTTCGGATATCCTGATGAAGGAAATCGACGCTTTGTACCGGGGCGGGGAGCTCCCCGGATTATGCCTGCGGTATAAGGATTATTCGGTGTGGTGTGAAGAGTTTTCCAAAACGGATCTATTCAAAAAGCAGGAGGATTACTGGTTGGATGCTTTTTCTGGGGAAGCGCCGGCAGCTGACTTTCCGACGGATTACCCCAGGCCTCCCGTACAGAGCTTCAACGGCGGCAGTATAACCTTCAGGTTGGGACGTGAATTTGCACAGGACCTTAAACAACTTGCGCTCGAAAATAGAGCGACAAATTACATGATTATGATTGCCGCTTATAATATACTGATTTCCAAATATACGGGACAGGAAGATATTGTCGTCGGCTCTCCCGTCGCAGGCAGAGGACTTACGGATCTTGGCGGCGTCGTGGGCATGTTTGTGAATACGCTGCCGATGAGAAACAAGCCGAATGGTTCCAGAAGATTTGATGAGTTTCTTGCCGAGGTTAAGGCAAACACCTTGAATGCATTTGAAAATCAGGATTATCCTTTTGAAGAATTGGTATCAAAGTTGAAGCTCAAAAGGGATCTGAGCCGTAATCCGCTTTTTGACACGATGTTCATCCTGCAGAAGACCGATATTGAGGCTTTTAAGATCGGCGATCTGGATATTTCGCCCATAGAAATGAAAAATATGCCTGCGAAGTTCGATTTATCCCTTGAAGCAATCGAGAGGGACGGGGATTTCATTTTTACGCTGCAATACTGTAGCGATCTTTTTAAGAAAGAAACCGCCGAAAGGATAGGCTTTCATTTTATTAATATTCTTAAGGCCGTTATAAATGATCCTTCACAGCGGCTCGAGCAGATCGACATGCTTTCCAAGGATGAAAGACGCCGGATTATTGTGGAATTCAACAATACCTATGCGGCGTATCCTTCCGAGACGACAATTGCCGGGCTTTTTGAAGAGCAGGTCGAAAGGACGCCGGATGCGTGTGCCGTTGTATTTCATGATAAAGAGCTCTCATATTATGAGTTGAATTCATTATCCAACAGGCTGGCCAATAAATTGCGCAGCAACGGTTTGAAGCCTGACGATATCGTAGCCGTGATGCTGAACAGGTCTCCGGAGATACTTGTCGCGATCTTAGGCGTCCTGAAGGCTGGAGGGGCTTATTTGCCAATCGATCCGGATTACCCCGAAAAGCGGATCGAATTTATGCTGAACGACGGCGGCATAAAAACGCTTATAACGCGTAAAGGTTTAAAGGACGGGATATCCTTCGAAGGAGAGGTTATTGATGTGGATTCTGCCGGTTCTTATACAGGAGACGGTTCAAATCTCGTGAATATCAATAAGCCGGAGGATTTGATCTATATTTTATATACTTCCGGATCGACCGGAAATCCCAAAGGGGTCATGATAACGCATAAATCTGTCGTCAATTTCGTCAGGGGCATGACCAATATATTGGACTTTTCCCGGATAAAAACA
>CAYWGM010000079.1:0-5681 GCA_964457875.1 uncultured Eubacteriales bacterium
TTCATTCCCATTCTATTGAAGCCGGCGGTTTGCTTGTTATATCATAAACCACCCTGTTGACGTGCTTTACTTCATTTACGATCCTGCCCGACACCTTCTCGAGAATGTCATAAGGTATCCTTGCCCAGTCCGCCGTCATGAAGTCGGTCGTGCATACCGCCCTCAGCGCGACGGTGTAATCGTACGACCTCTCGTCGCCCATGACCCCCACGCTCCTGATCCCTGTCAGCACGGTGAAATACTGGTTGAGGTCCTTCTCGATACCCGCGGCGGCGATCTCGCTCCGGAAAATATGATCCGAATCCTTTACGATATTGAGCTTTTCGGCGGTCACGTCCCCGATGATCCTGATGGCCAGCCCGGGACCCGGAAAAGGCTGCCGCCACACGATTTCACCCGGTATGCCGAGTTCCTCGCCGACTTTCCGGACCTCATCCTTGAAGAGACTCTTCAGAGGCTCGATTATCTCTTTGAACCCGATATCGGCAGGGAGGCCGCCGACGTTGTGATGGCTCTTTATCACAGCTGCGTTGCCCTTTCCGCTTTCGATGACGTCGGGATATATCGTCCCCTGTACGAGGTAATCGATTTTGCCGAGTTTTTTGGCGCTGTCCTCGAATGTTCTGATAAATTCCTCGCCGATTATCTTCCTTTTCCTTTCAGGGTCGATGACGCCGTCCAACCGGCTGAGGAACCGTTCCGAGACGTTCACCCTTATGAAGTCCATATCGAATTTTTGTTTAAAAACCTTCTCCACTTGCTCGGCCTCGTGTTTCCTGAGCAGGCCGTGGTCCACAAAAATACATGAAAGCTGCCTTCCGACGGCTTTATTCACCAGCACCGCCGCCACCGAAGAATCGACGCCGCCCGATAACGCACATATCACCCTGCCGTCTCCGACCTTTTCACGGATGCCATTAATGGCGTCGCTCGCAAACGACGACATCTTCCAGTCCCCTGCGCACCCGCAAATATTATATAGGAAATTACCTAACATCCTGCCGCCCTGCGGCGTATGGACCACCTCCGGATGGAACTGCACGCCGTAGAATCGCCTCTGCCTGTCCTCCATCGCGGCATTGGGCGTATTCCCCGTGCCGGCTGCGCTTATGAAACCTTGCGGCAACTGCCTCACAAAATAAGTATGGCTCATCCAGCAGACGGCTTCTTTTTCCAGGCCGGTAAATAAAAGGCTGCCGTTATCCAGTGATATCAGTGTTTTTCCGTATTCACGGCTATCCGCCCTTTCTACGCCGCCCCCGAGGGCGACTGCCATGAGCTGCATGCCATAACATATGCCGAGTATCGGCACGCCAAGCCTGAACAATTCAGGGTCGCAGGACGGGGCATCCTTATCGAGGACGGATGCAGGCCCGCCCGTCAATATCAGGCCCTTTGGCTTCAATGCCCTGATCCTGCCGATATCGGCGTCATATGGGAGCACCTCGCAATAGACGCCGGCCTCCCTTACCCTCCTGGCGATAAGCTGGTTGTATTGTGCGCCGAAATCAATTATCAGGATAATTTCCCTATCCATCGGCTTTTTCCCCATCTCTTTCCCCGCCTTTTTGCCCATCTTTTCCCCCATTCCGCAACAGTGTCCTCGCACCCGAGTCCACCATTTCGTATATCTCTTTCAGGGATTTGCCGGTACGTTCGGCTATCTCCCTGCAATCCTCGAATTCGGGCGACCATTTGACAAAACCGTCCATGAACGCCGCCTTCACCCTTGCTTGTCCATAAACCGTATCCACATTCAAAACTTCCCTTTGCATGCAATATCTTCTGTCAGTGCGCTCCCTCACGCCTAACGTCGTGGTTTCCCTTAAAATGATATCGAGCATATCAGACTTCATCTCGCTCTTGCATAGCACGGTCAGCATTATGGCAGGCCTGCCCTTTTTCATTATTATCGGCGTTACAAAGGCGTCCAGCGCGCCTTTCCTGATAAGCTTATCAACCGTGAAACCTGCGATTTCAGGACTCATATCATCGATACTCGTTTCAAGGACGGCCACTTCCTCAAGCATATCGGTCTCGCCGAAAAGGCTCCCCATCACCGCCCTGAGGGCATTGAAGCGTCCCGTGTCATGCTTGCCCATGCCATAGCCTATCCTGTCGATTATCATGGCGGGCATCGTGCCAAAACCTGACGCAAGCGTCTTTATCAGCCCCATGCCGGTCGGCGTCACCAGTTCGAACGCAACGTCATCGATGACAAACGGTATACTGCTGCCCTTGAGCATTTCAACGACAGCCGGAACCGGAACAGGTATGATTCCGTGATCGCAGCGGGTGAATCCCCTGCCGTCATGCAGCGGTGACGAAAATACCTTCTTTATCCCGAGCAGATCAAGGCAAATGGCTGTGCCGACTATATCGATTATGGAATCTATGGCGCCTACTTCATGAAAATGCACCTTGTCAACCGGCATATCGTGCGCCTTGGCTTCCGCAGCCGCTATTTCACGAAATACCTTCTTGCTCAGATCCTTCACTTCCTGCTTAAGATGGCTCCAATCGATCAGCGATTCTATGTCGTTAAGGCCCCGTCTAACATGCTTCATATCAAGATGCGAATCAAGGCTCTCATGGATTGCAACCTTGACATCAGTGCCGATGATGCCGTTTTTTTTCACTCTTTCGATAATTAATTCGTAACCCGAAAGGTTCAACTTATCCAGTTCGCTTATCAACGCATCCCTATCAGCGCCAAGATCCAGAAGCGCACCGAGCGCCATGTCTCCGCTGATACCTGAAAAACAGTCAAAATAAAGGGCTTTCATAGAATGCCACCTCCGTTTGCAGCCTTACGGGAATTATCGTAAATGCTCCTGTTGATCCGCGCAGCCAGGTACCCCGCGCCGAAACCGTTATCTATATTGACCACGCCGATGCCTCCGGCACAGCTGTTCAGCATTGCCAGCAAAGCCGAGACCCCTCCGAAGCTGGCCCCATACCCCACACTTGTCGGCACGGCGATGACCGGCTTGTCGGTGAATCCCCCCACAACACTTGCCAATGCCCCGTCCATACCGGCAACGACGATCACCACATTCGCCTCAAGCAATATATCGGCATTGGCAAATAATCTATGTATTCCGGCAACTCCCACATCATAAAGCTTCCTGATCGTGTTACCCGTTAATTCCAACGTGACCGCGGCCTCCTCTGCGACCGGTATGTCAGACGTGCCCGCCGTCAATACGGCGATCGTCCCGGGCAATACACCGATTTCATGCCTTCTGACTGAAACGATGCGCGCCATATCGTAATAGACGGCATCGGCGGCAATCACGCGTATGGCCTCGTAAACATCCGCTCCCGCCCGTGTCGCTACCAGGTTCCTCCCCCTGTCAATAAGCTTTCCTGCAATAGATACTATATGGTCTACTTTCTTTCCCTCACAGAAGATTATTTCAGGATGACCGTGCCGCAGTTCCCTGTGATGATCTATCTTTGCAAAATCAATATCCTCAAAAGGCAGCTTTTTTAATTCGTTTACGGCGTCCTCTATCTGAATATCAGAGTTTTTGACTTTTTCAAGCAGAGACCTCAACTCATCAGCATTCAGATCTGATCACCGCCTTTTTCACCATTATCACCTTTATCGCCATTATCGCCTTTATGACAGAGAATTCGCCGCATCTCTTCAAACAGCTGCTCCTCCGTGTCTTCCCGCTTTGAAGCCATGTCGAGGGCTATCCTGCCAAGCGACCGGTATAATTCGGCGTATTCGGGGTTGATTTTTTCCAATTCGCCCACATGCGTCGCAACAACTCCGGCATCGCCGCGTGAAATGGGTCCGGTCAGCGCCTTGACAGGCCCCATCTCCTTAATATTGCGAATAGTTTTCTCCATAAGCGGTATGAAGGCCTTAACGCCGTCATCCCCGTCGATGCCGACCGATCCGAGAATGACCGATGCGGCGCGGGACAACGAAACGATATAATTCGAAAGCATGCATGCGACCGCATGATAAACCGCCTTATTCTGTTTCGAAATCACAAGCATCCTGCCGCCGAGGTCATCCGCGATCCTGCCGGCGATCATTGCCGCGGCCGCGGTACCCTCGAAACCGAAATATATATCATATAATCCCTTCCAGCCGTTTTCCCTGTCCGCAAAGGTCTGCACCGGATGGAGCGACCCCGTGGCAGCGCCGGAAGATCCGAGAACGTCAAGAATGTCTGAGGAAAGCGCCCCGCTGCAATGAAAGAAGGTCTTTCCTTTAAGAGCTGTCTTACCGCATAAAGCGGCTATTTGCCCGGCAATACCGGCAACCAGCCCGTCCGGGACAGTCAGAAAGATCACCTGCGAATCCATTACGGTCTGTACTATATCATTGGTGAACTTCTTCCCCACACACGCCGCAAGCCATTCCGCCGAACTGTCGCTGCGGCTGGCGATTCCCGATATCTCATATCCCGAGTTTTTCAAAGCAACGGCGATGGCGCACCCGAGCCTGCCGGCGCCGATTATGCCGATGTTCATGGCTATTTTAACCTCCGGCCGGCAGAAAGGTATGCGTTTAGAAAATCGTCAATTTCGCCATCCATGACGGCATTCACATTACCTTCCTCGTAATCCGTCCTGTGATCCTTGACCAGAGTATACGGGCAAAACACGTACGACCTGATCTGGCTGCCCCAACCTATATCCATCTGTACTCCCTTCAGGTCATCTATCTTTTCTTTCTGCTCCCTTTCCTTGAGCTCCAGCAACTTGGCTTTCAGCATTTTCATCGCGTTATCCCGGTTCTGGAACTGGGACCGTTCGTTCTGACAGGCGACCACTATCCCTGTCGGTATATGTGTTATACGTATGGCCGATTCGGTCTTATTCACATGCTGGCCGCCCGCTCCGCTCGAACGGTAAGTATCAATGCGCAGGTCATCCGGATTGATGTTTATCTCCATGCTGTCGTCGAGTTCCGGGAGCACGTCTGCCGAGGCAAACGATGTATGCCTCCTTCCGGAGGAGTCGAAAGGCGATATCCGAACAAGCCTGTGGACGCCTTTTTCCGATCTGAGATATCCGTAGGCATTGCCACCGATGATATTTATCGTTACGTTTTTAATACCGGCCTCTTCGCCGGCAAGAAAATCAAGGGTCTTGACAATATATCCGCTGCGTTCGGCCCAGCGCGTGTACATCCTCAACAGCATCTCCACCCAGTCCTGGGCTTCGGTCCCGCCAGCCCCGGCGTGCAGCGTCAGGATGGCGTTATTGGCGTCATACGGGCCTGACAGCAGCGTCTGAAGCTTAAGCTGTCTGAGGTCTTTACTTAATGCGGCAATCCCCTGCTGAAGCTCGGGAATAACACCCGGGTCCTGCTCTTCAATCCCTAATGAGTATAAAGTTTCCAGGTCTTCAAACGCATTCCTGAGCTTTTCGTATCTCTCAAGCTTTGTCCTAAGCGCTTTCAGCTTCTGAAGGACCTTCTGCGAAGCTTCGATATCGCTCCAGAACGCCGATTCCGACGTCTTCTGATCCAGTCCGGATATTTCCTCTTTCAGTCCGGTAACGTCAAAGTGAATCACCGACTTTTACGAGTTCATCCTTCAATTCTCCGATATCCAATTTGAATTGTTCAAATTCAAGCATTTTGTCAACTCCTCTTAATATGCTTTTATTATCTGTTTATCTGCAGTGGATTGTCAAGCATTCAGGCATCAATT
>CAYWGM010000080.1:0-5603 GCA_964457875.1 uncultured Eubacteriales bacterium
GTCTTAATTGCACTTATGTCAACCTTCATTGAATTCATATCAGCTTTGATTATGCCTACGTCGAGTTCTACCTTGCTGTTCGAAATTACAACAGATTTTATTGCATTTATATCGAGCTCCATATTATCGATCCTATCGATTTTATTGATAAGCTTCTCCATCTTATCAAGCTCATCTATCTTCTCAAGCTTCGAAATTATATAGTCAATCTTTTTTTCCATACGAATGCTCCTTTAATTTTGTATTCCAATTATATCATTGTTGGGTACATCCGGCAAGAATTATTTAATATATTATTCCATATATGTCATATGTAGGTATTCCAATTAAGATCCTGCTGAAGAATAATGAAAACAGTGATAAGAAGCAGCTCTCTGGCTGGGAATATATAAGTGATCCCGCACAATAATGCGGTCATCAATGAAAGAATTAATGCGCAGATGAAAGATATCAGAATACGTTTCAAAATGGCTAATACCGGAGCGCCGGTCAATTTAACCAATCTGATGCGGGAAACGGTCGAGATGAACAGCAGCAATGAACATGCGAATAGAAACACGCTTAACTTCAACGAATTTTTGAATTCAATTTCGAACTCTGACGGTATATAATTGTGCGATGAATTTGATACGGCTATTGCCGATTTGATCTTTTCGGTATAAAATCCCATATCAAAAATGTTGTCCTGAGGTATATATTCATCCGGGATATGCGGGTTGAATTTTATAATCATCAATATGGCAATTATACATGCAAAGATCCCTGCAGCTATAAGCACCAGTTTGATTATCGCTTTTTT
This sequence comes from uncultured Eubacteriales bacterium, assembly GCA_964457875.1. Classification (GTDB taxonomy): domain Bacteria; phylum Bacillota; class Clostridia; order Acetivibrionales; family CAYWGM01; genus CAYWGM01. The sequence goes on from CAYWGM010000080.1 coordinate 800, forward strand.
ATCCGATTTCAGCAATTCCAGAAGGTATTTATCTTTCAGACGTCTTCTAATTGCAGCGAAGCTCTTGATGAATAGCTTTGAGCCTTTTATGAGCAGTAAAATCATTGCCCACAATCCGATTAGAAATAGCAAGGTCGATTTAAATTGCGTGATCTGAGCCGGAGCAGAATAATAATCAGTGATCTTATAAGCCCACGTGTTCACCTTCAATTCGGCATTCAAATAATCCTCAACTGAATATGCCTTGAAGATCTCCAATTCAAGGAAACCATCTTCAACCGCGATTGTCTGTACAGGCAAATTTTCCGCCATAGGATGGCTTCTAAAAGGCAGGTAGACTTTCTCGATACCATCGTAACCGAGGAGAGATACAATCGACTTTTTATTTTTATAGATGCCGATTATCTTAAACTTTTGGTCTTTGAACAGGTAGATATCGTTTCCGATTATATCATAAGAGGCAAACAGCCTGTATGCAAGCTCATCGCTTATTACTGCCGCATTAAGCCCGTAATAGCATACGTTCCGGGTAAAAAAGGCGCCTTTCAACATGCTCATGTTCATGAAGTTCGTATAACTGTAATCTGTCAGGACGGCTTTAACAGATCTGAACGAATTGCCTGAACGAGCCGTTGTTTCCATCATGCTCGAATAACAGACGCCTTTGTCGGAATACTCCTTTTTTAACTCATCGATATGCCCGAGAGTGATAAGGTTGCCTGCCGCCGCCGCGCCGGATGGGTCTTTTAAAATAATCTCAACTCTTCCTTTAAAGCCTTCCGGGCCGAAGTTGAAATCGGCCTCGATTCCTGAAGAGATAGTCAGTACGAGAATAAACAGTACTAAAACTATTGTCAGCTTTAAAAAGGCATGCTTTTTAATACTAATCGTATTCATTTCGTTTTTACCTGCATACCGTCCATCAGGGGTTTGCTTCTGAAAGTGATCACATCATAATTGCTGTCAAGGTTGCCTTTCACTGCCGAATATGTGTCATCCGACTCCTCGATCTTCACTTCGACCATCTCGGCGTATTTTTCTGTCCCAAGTATGCCGTCGCGGGTCTTCAATAAAAACACATATCCTCGATCCCCATTGAATATAATGCCGGCGTTAGGTATTATGATCGGGTATTTGACGCTCATTTTGGTATAACTGATCCTTACCTGCTGCCCATCTGTCAATCCGGCTTCTTCACCGCTCAACTGCGAGAGGAAACGGTATGTCTTCCCCGCAGGCTCATAACTCTTCTCGGTGACCTTACCCTTAAACACTTTTTGGCTGTCGCCTTCCGGAGTGAGCATAACAGTTTCTCCTATATCGATGAGCTCGGCTTTTTCCTTGCTCAACGCCCACTCGGCGCGGTAGGCCGAATCCGCCCCGACTATTTCAAAAAGTATCTGGCCGTCTGCAGCCTCGTCACCGGCCCGGATATTGACCGATCCCACCTTGCCGTCCGTCGGGGAGATCAATGTGCCATTCTTCAAGATTCTCGTCTTCAAATTGTTATACTCTATCTTGTTTAAATCGATTTCAAGCAGCATTTCTTTGACTTTGCCCTGATATACCTCATCTTGGGCCGCAGTCCCCGAACCGGAAATGGTACGGGCCGCCTTATACTGTAAAAGGTTATTTTGAAGTCTCAGGATATCCAGTTCTTTTCTCCTTAATTGCATGTTTAGATCCTGTTGATCAACGACCGCAAGTATTGTCCCGGACTCTATTTCGTCATTGGCCTTAACCTTGATCTCTTTAATTTTCCAACCCCTGAATCCTGTAATTATTTGAATATCCTCCGCCTGTATTACACCTGCGGCTTCAATCTCTTTTTGCAATACGCCTCCTTTCATCATAGCGGTTTCCACTTCAGGAATCAGAAGATTGTTGATCGTATTTGAGAAAAATGTAAGCAGGACGACCACAGTAAACAGTATTAAACCAGAATTCCTTATTATCTTTTTTCTTTTTTGAATATTAACTACGGCTTCCATAAAATTCATTCTCCCGATTAATTATTTTATACCCGACAACTGTATCCCTTCCACGAAATAGTTTTCTGCGTACAAGAACGTCAAAAGCACCGGCAACATATATAAAACCCCGCATGCGAAGGCAAGGCCGATATCTTCTGCGTTGATCCTCGAAAGAAAAATGGACAGCGGGTGCATGGCCTCATCCTTAAGGAAAATAAGGGGCTGTTCCACCATGTTCCAGTTATCAACGAAGACAAGTATTGAAAGCGACGCCAGCGCACCCTTGCACTGCGGCAGTATTATTCTCGTGAATGTCGCAAGATACCCCGCTCCGTCGATCTTGCCGGCTTCGCAGTACTCGTTGGGAATGAGCATCATGAACTGCCTCAGGAGGAAAACGCCGAATGTGGTGAAGATGCCGGGTAGGATCACCGCCCAGTAAGTTCCCAGCAGATCAAGCCGTTTAAGCATGATATAGTTTGGCACCAGCGTCACCTGAAATGGCATCATCATTACGATTATGTATATGAAGAAGATCGTATTCCTGAAAGGAAACCTCAGTTTGCTGAAGGCAAAGGCAGCCAGCCCCGCGACCATTATCTGCCCTAACATGATAGGGGCGGTCACGATAACCGAGTTCCAAAACATTATCAGGAATTTGGGTTTTCTTAAAAGGGCCTGATAATACTGCAGTAAACTTACCTGTTCAGGTATGAGCTTGAAACCGATGCTTTCGATCTTCGAAGCATCATCCATCACGCCACCCGAACCGGTGATGGCGCTGTATGTGGCGACTGCCTCCCTGCTGCTCATGAAGGAGTTGGCGACCATATACAGCAGAGGGAACAGCATCATAAAGGATATGACTATAAGAACAAAGTAGTATATGATTTTCTTGACCCTTTTGTTTGGATTCCTCTTCATAATTTCCTCTCTAAAAGGTGTTGGCCCTAAAGCGGGCTTCTATCCGGAACATCAAAAATACAAGCACGACCACGGCCGCCGCCATGATGAAGGAGGCGGTCGTAAGGCGCTGGTACGACAGGTTGAAGAAGTTGTTATTCATAAAATGCTGCAGCATGTATATATCCAGCTGGGGATAGCTTCCCGCCAGCAGGTACGCCTCACGGAAGACCTTAAATGAGTTTATCATGGAGATTATGAATACGAAAAATCCGGTGGGGATGAGGAAGGGTATGGTTATCTTCCTCAGGCAGACAAACCGTCCCGCGCCGTCGATACGGGCGGATTCGTAATACTCGGCCGGTATGCTGCTCAGGCCGGCCAGAAACAGGATAACGTTATAGCCGCAGTTTTTCCATATGTAGACCAGGACGAGGACTGCCACCGACCACCCCGTTCTCATCCATTCGACAGGCTTAACTCCGAGTACTGACAAGAAATGATTTAGCGCTCCGTATTCATTGAACATTACCTGCCAGACAAGTATCACCGAGGCTATGGGGATTACCAGTGGACATATGAAAAACATCCTGAAGTATGGGATGCCCTTTAATTTCCTGTTTAAGAGCGATGCAAAAGCGAAGGATAGCAGCATTATGAGTGGAACGCTTATAGCGTTGAATATCACTGTGTTTTTGGCTGCCGCCAAGAAGGATTTGCTGCCGAACAGGCTGACGAAGTTGTCAAGCCCGACAAACTCCATCCCGCCCACGCCCTTGGTGAAGCAGTAATACAGACTTATCAGAAACGGTATCATGAAAAACAGCGCGAAACCTGCAAGACTCGGCAGGGCGAACATATACCCCGCCATCGCTTCATTTCTTCTCAGACGTTTCTTGCCAGCCATTGTTTCCCCCCCGGATCTTGCCTATCGTTCTCAAACAAAAGTATTATTTGTTTGTACAGATCACTTACAGCAGCTTCGCTTCTTTTACCTTTATTATATTCCGTCCTATCAAATGACTTGTCTGCCAAAACTACTTTTATATCCGCTTCCGCTTGATATTGCTTATTTGAAGCATTAATGCCGTAAATTATGATATCCGGGTCGTATACTTTGTTTAAAACCTTCAATCCCGTCGAATCAAAGCTTTTTCGCCCTTGTGGGATATATTCGAGCCCGGCGGCCGCACCCAAGCTTGTATCCGCTGCCGCAACCGCATTATATCCATCATTTCTGAAATGCTCCCGCAAGTTATGTAAAATACTTATATATTCATTACTTGTGAAATTATATATAAAAATCAAAGGAATATCAATGTTTTTTGTATATTTTTTATCCAATATTGAAATTTTATTAGCAAAAGAATGCCATATTTTAATATTGTGGTATGTGTCCAAACCCCCCGTATCATCCATACCACCCATACCATCCATATCATCCATATCATCCATATCATCCATATAAAAGACGTTTATACGGCTGTTATCCAAATATCTTAAAAAACCATCTATTTCATTATTGCGGCGTTTTAATCCGCTGTCCGGTATATAAATTCCTGCTGTATCGATTTCGTCAAATAGGCATGCATGCTTTTCCATGTACCCCCGTACACCGTCCAGGCCGTCGCCGACACATTCACACTCGATATTTACAGCGCCCTTAACTTCAAAATCAAAAGGATATCCGATGGGGGAACATACAGCGTCAAATCGGGCAGGACTGACGAGATTGAATATGAACGCTTTTTCGACCCAGTCGATATTCCTGCACAAAAGCGGGGGATGAGGGAGTCCTTCAACCGAATGCTTCATGAGCTCGGCCTTTATCCCTTGAAGAGTAATATTGGGGCGGTTTTTCATAATATTATACACGGCGGCTGTTATATGAGGGGCGGCAAAACTGTTGGACAGGTTCTTTCCCCGGA
>CAYWGM010000081.1:0-5576 GCA_964457875.1 uncultured Eubacteriales bacterium
TCGTATTTGGGAATATATATAGAGCTATGGGGCAGATGTACCAGGATAGCGTTTTCCATATAGTTACACATCCGTTCAAAATATCCTGTTTGCATTATTCCGTTCTGGTAAAGATAATGTCCTTTACTGCAGGCTCAAAAGGTGCAGAAACGGAACTGATACGCCCTTTGGCGTCAGTATGGAAAGTAACCCTGATCGCTGGCTCCTCATCATCTTCATTAAGCTTGAAGGTATCGTAATGATAATGCTTAAGGGCAATCCTCCTCCCATTATCATCAACCGCAAGGCCGTCCCCGTCCTTTACGATGTTGAGCTTCAAATATGCCGGATGGTCATATGTGCCGCAATAATCATCCAATGCATGTGAAGGGCTGGTCCCGGGCACATGATCGGCATCGGCCTTCTGAGCCTCCTGCCGGTCGATTTCGAGCGCAGCCCTCTTCTCCACCCTCCTCCGTTCCAGCCATGGGATCTCATCCAGCCCGAGATATCGGTCAAGGAATCTGAAGAAGACGATCTGAGAAAGTACAGTATTCAGAAGCGGTACGCTGTGTACGATCAAATTGAGCGTCCCCAGGAAAGCAAATCCTATTCTAAGCTGAGGAACCAAAAAGACCGAACTCCCAAAAAAGCCCGAGTGCAACACGACCCTGTATCCCCTGTAATACTGGCTGAACCAGCCGAGGCCGCAGCTCGACTGTCCCAATTCCTCATACGGGGTGATCCAATTGTCCACCATCTGAGGGCAATGCATCTCATATACCAATTCTTTGGATATGATCTGCCTTCCTTTGAACTTGCCGTCATTAAGCTGCATGATCATCCAATTGGCCATCTCATCGGCTGTTGAATTAACTCCGCCTGCCGGCGCCCATACACTGACATGTTCGGGATCCTTTCCCCCATCCCATGTGTATCTGATTATCCGGCCATCGTTTCTTTCGTTGAAGCATTCGGCGTAATTCCCTGTAAGCTTGGATTTTGCATATGAGAAATTGGAAGTCTTCATCCCGAGTGGATCATAGATCCTCTCCTGCACGAAATGGTCCCATCTCTGACCGGTGACGCATTCTACAAGATAAGCCGTGAGCATGAACATCCAGTTATTATACTGCAGTTTTGTGCGTATAGGATAATTGGGCTCAAGGTACCTGAATAATTCTATGATTTGCGCACGGCTCAGTTTGCCGTCGCGCATGGCGCCGTCATGCGCCGGAAGCCCGGTACGATGGCACATCAGGTCACGCGGCGTCACGTGCTCCGTCGCATGGGGATCAAATAACCTGAAGCCAGGTATGTAATACCTTACAGGCTTATCCAGATCAATCTTGCCTTCATCCGCTGCTATGGCAAAAGAAGCCGATGTAAAAGCCTTGGAATTCGATGCCATCCTGAAAAGCGTATCAGTCCTCATCGGCAATTCCTTGTCAGGATCGCGCATGCCGTAGGCTTTGGAATAGATCCTCTCATCGCCTTCCACTATGGATAATGCAATGCCCGGCGCTTTCCACTCGCCTATAACATCGGCCACAAACTCGTCGAATCCTTTGAGCGCTTCCTTATATCGATACCCTAAACTGTTGCCCATTTTGCACCCCAATATTGATAATTATATATGCTTAGGTGCATCACATTATATCAATATTTTCTGCCTGCGTCGAGCATTGTTAGATAATTATCAACAAGGATATAATCTGCCACCGGGTTTCCGGTACCAAGCGCATAGCCTCCGCCGGGCGCACATGCCGTTTTGCACCAATTATGAAGATATTCGAGAGGCGGGAGTAATTCAAGTTAACTTTCAGCCTTTGACCGATCCGAGTATTATCCCTTTAATAAAATACCTCTGCAAAAACGGATAGACCGCAATGATCGGGGCTATCGTAACAATGATCGCCGCCGATTTCAGATTCTCAAGACCGAAAATCAATCTTCCATCTTCAGCAACCTGAAATTCTTTGGTTAGTGCGGAAATATTGGACATACCGTTGATCAGGTTATTTAAAAATACTTCAAGCGGAAACTTATTCTGGTCTCTTAAATAAATAATGCCCGGTACGAAGATATTCCAGTTGTAAACTGCATAAAAGAGCGTTATCGTAACTATCATAGGAAGAGAACAAGGCACAATGATGTTAAATATCATCCGAAATTCACTGCATCCTTCTATCGATGCTGATTCAATAAGCTCTTCAGGCAGGCTCTGAAAATAATTTTTCATCAATATCATATAGTACACATCCAGGGTAAACGGGATAATCAGCGCCCATAGGGTATTAATCAGTTTAAGCTTGGTCACTAATAAAAAGGTCGGTATCATCCCTCCGCTGAAAAACATAGTAAAAAGAAAAATAAGAAAAATGTATCTTCTTCCCGGAAGCTTTCGCCTTGAAAATGGAAATGCGGTTATCACCGTAATAAAAATATTAAGGGCCGTACCGACAATCGTAATAAATAGCGAGTTCTTAAAAGCCGATAAAAAAAGCGACTCTTTGATGATATTTACATAAGGCAGAAAATTGAAACCAACCGGTAACAAAAAGACGCGCCCCATCGATACGGCGTCATTGCTGCTGAAAGACGACACCAACATCTTCCAGAACGGGTATATCATGGTCGCCGAAAACATAATCATTAATGTTATATTAAATATATTAAATGTCTTTTCCGCTCTTGATATCCTCAATAGGATTCACTCCTCACCAAATTGCATATTCGCTGTATTTTCTCGCCATTCTATTGGCGAAAATCAGCAAAGTAAAGTTTATGATCGAATTAAATAATCCCAATGCCGTCGTCAGCGAAAATTGGGCGCCTAACAATCCTATACGGTAGATGTAAGTCGATATCAGATCTCCTGTCTCATATACGCTCGGATTGTACAAGACAAACGTCTGCTCAAAATTCGAATTCATTATCGATCCTATCGATAGGATAAACAGTAACACGACAGTACTGCTGATCCCGGGCAACGTTATATGCCATAATTGTCTCATTTTTTTGGCACCATCCATGGATGAGGCCTCATAAAGCTGAGGATCAATATTTGACAATGCCGCAAGATACAAGATAGCGTTAAAACCTAAATTCTTCCATATACTGGATAGAACAAGGATCCACCGGAAATAGTCCGGTCTGATCATAAAAAAGACCTCTTCAAAGCCCAAGAGCTTCAGTACTACATTGATTAAACCCCTTGTCGGGGAAAGAAAATCGAGTAACAACCCCCCGATGACCACCCATGAAATAAAATACGGAAGATATGTTATAGTTTGAACAAAACGCTTAAATACTTTAACGCGAAGCTCATTCAACAATAGCGCAAAAATGACGGGCGCCGGAAAACCTATGCATATGTACATTATATTAATAATGACCGTATTCCTTGTAACTGTCCAGAAATCATTCATTTGAAACAGTGTTTCAAAATTCTTCAATCCTATCCATGGACTGCCCCATATCCCATCAAGCGGGCTGAACTCTTTAAATGCAAGCGAAGCCCCGTACATCGGTATGTATGAGAATATAATGATATATGCAAAACCCGGCAATAACAAGAAGTATAACAATCTGAACTTATATATTCTCGACCAAATGCTCTTCTTCAATTAAACAATCCCCCTAATTTTAATATCGGGGGGGGTGTAATGCCCCCCGATATTGTTCCTTCAAACTACTTCTGCGCTGCATTTACTGCATCGATGATCTTCTGTCCGCCGTTATTGAGGTAATAATCCACCCATTTGTCGAAATCGCTAAGCGGAGCTTGCCCTGTTATGATCTTGGTGCGTACTTCCTCCCATTTCTTGTTCAAATCAGGCAGGTATGTGGCCTCTTCACTTACGCCGATATACTTATCGTTCGTATGGCCATATTTGCCGTAATTCTCAACTGTAGCAGGGAAGGTTTTGAAATTGAGACCTGCTCTGACATAAGCCTGTAAAGCAGTGTAGTACATATCGATCGAGTACCTGTTAGGCGAATCCCATGCGAGGATATAATTCTTACGGTATTTGTCGTTCTTATACTGTTCGGGTAATTTTGTAGCCATCAGCTGACAGGGGAATCCCTCGATATCCTCTTTATACTCGCCGTTTCTGCCAAATTGGAGTTTATCCGCGTTTGTCTGATTGATTTCTCCAGCATAAGCCCATTTGAACATTTCGACGACCCTGTCCGGATTTTTGCACGCTGATGTAACCGCGTAATAACCTTCAACGCCGGTCTGATTGTGCATATAGCCCGGACCTTCGGGCCCTTCCATCGGTGGAATCGGTAAAAAGTACGCCTCGGGATTATCCTTGACCATTTCGAGCGATATATATTGGCAAATATTAGCGCTGGAATAACTGGCCGAACCATAAATCGTCTTTATCTTCTCTTCCCACTGCGAGAAATCATGAACGATCGATTCGTTATAGAGTATTTTATCCGAATACAATCTGTTCAAAAATCCCAGCGCATCCTTTGTCGCAGGCATGATCGCGTCGGGAATGACCTTCCCGTCCACTTTAGACCAGAATGCAAAGGAGTTGTTCAATGAACCCATGCCCGGACTCACGCGGAAGAACATGGTGATCATATCCAGCCCGTCCATGGATTTATCCGTTCCCAAACCGTACGTATCGTCCTTGCCGTTCTTATCAGGGTCATCATAGGTAAAAGCCTTAAGTACATTATAAAAATCGTCAATAGTCTTCGGAACTGGCAGATTGAGGTTATTCAACCAATCGTTGCGGACATATGAGCCCATCGGATCGGTTCCGCCGGTATACCAAGTCGGGATACCGTAAATCTTGCCATTTATTTTTGCAGTAAGATATGCTTCTTTCGGAATATCTTTCGTCAAAAGTTCTGGATATGTCTTGTTAATCACTTCGTCCAGGGGAACCAACAGCCCCTGCCCGCTCCATTTCATCATGCTTACCTGATTACAGAAGATCACATCAGGCAATTCGCCGGATGACATTATAAGATTCGATTTGTCCTGGAACTGGTCGCTGGGGATGATCTCCCATATAAAATCGACATTCAGCTCTTCTTCCATCCAATTGATAAACGGATTATTGCTCGAATCCACACCTGCCGGGGGCATTACGTAATGCTGGCCGGATACTACCCTTAATGTGATCTTTTCTGGCTCTCCGGTAGTACTTGCGGCTGCCGCTGTGGATTGATCCTGTGAATTATCAACAGATTTGCAACTACATAACAATGCTACTATCACCAAGCCGATAATCATCAAACTGAACAACCTATACTTCTTCATTCCTCAATCCTCCTCAATAAATTTGACAATACTGCAAATTGCTCTGATATACAATTGTAATCATCCGTAATGGTACATATCATCACCTCCGTTTCAGGAGAGATAAATACTTGGTAAGATAATTATAGATACGGAAATAAGCAAAGTATATAATCAGTCTTTCATATAGACCTTCAGTTTTTAATTTCAGCGAGTACCACAGTCCGATATTGTCCGGGAGTAATGCCCATATATTTTTTAAAACGCCTGGTAAAGCTGAGATCATTATTAAAACCGACTTTTTGGGCGATTTGCCTGATGCTTAATT
>CAYWGM010000082.1:0-5557 GCA_964457875.1 uncultured Eubacteriales bacterium
TGATCCTGTCATGGACTATCTCTATAAACGGCACGATGATCTTATCGGGGAAAACTGCAGCGTCAAGATCCTTGACTATCCTTTTCTTTATCTTATGTTTTGTCTTATGCTCCGCATCATGCATGGAAGGGACGTATATCCCTTCGATATTGCGGATCCGTTCCAAAAACTCCTTCCTGGGCAATCCTGCATCTTTCCCTGTATCTTTCCAGGCAATATATGAATCAATGACTTCATTGATGACCTCCTCTCCGTCGCCGATGACGAAGAAATCGAAAATGGATGCAAGCGGCTCGGGATTGAACGCGCACGGACCTCCGGCGCAGACAAACGGGAATCTCTCGCTCATTCCCGACCTTTCCGAACGTTCCGACCTTTCCGAGGCAAGGATCGGGATACCTGCCAGGTCCAACATATTGATAATATTGGTGTATGACATCTCATACTGGAGCGTGAATCCCGCAATATCGAAAACACTGACCGGATCTTTCGATTCCAGCGCGAATAACGGGATACCGGCCTTGCGCATCTGAGCCTCCATGTCGGTCCATGGCGCAAAGACCCTCTCGCAATAAGTATCTTCCCGGAGATTCATTATATGGTACAGGACCTTCAATCCAAGGTTGGACATCCCGATCTCGTAGACGTCAGGAAAACAGAAGGCAAACCGCATCTTCACCGCACCGGGATCCCTGACGACCATGTTCCACTCGCCGCCGGTGTACCTGGCCGGCTTCTCAACGCTCAGCAGCATATCATCATTGAGTTTTACAGGCATATGTTATACTTTCCCGTTCCGCATATATTTTCTGTACGCAGGACCGTATTCCGCTGCAAGCCTTATGGCCTCTATCATGCTGACCGGGCTTGCGATGCCTTTGCCCGCTATATCAAAAGCCGTCCCGTGATCTACCGACGTCCTCAAAAACGGCATCCCGAGCGTCAGCGAGATGGTCCTTTCAAAATCAAGCGTCTTGGACGCTATATGCCCCTGGTCGTGGTAGAGCGACAGGACAGCATCGAAGCGCCCGTTGAGCGCCATATGAAAGACCGAATCCGCCGGGACAGGACCTGTGACTTTCACTCCCTGTTCTTTAGCGGCGGCGACGGCAGGAGATATTTCATCCATCTCCTCACGACCGAATAAACCGTGCTCCCCGTTATGCGGGTTCAGCCCCGCAACTGCGATATTCGGGTCACTGAGCCCGAGGCTTTTTAGCGCATCATTGCATCTTATAATATATTTCGCAATTCGTTCTTTTTTAATAAGACCACATGCATTAATAAGGGATACATGCCTTGTCAGGAAGAATATCCTCAAGCTGCGCACCTGAAACATCGTAAGCGGATCATCAGCGCCGGTCAGTCCCGCGAATATCTCGGTATGGCCGATATATTCAATTCCGGCGGCTTTCAAGGCCTCTTTGCTGATCGGGGTCGTCGCCACCGCGTCGATGTCTCCCTGCATGGCCAGCCGCGCCGCATGCTCAATAAATAAGTATGCGGCCTTACCTGCCTCAGGCCGGATGCTCCCGAATTCGAGCCACTCAGGTAAAACACTTGAATCCGGGACACCACCGCTTACGCTGCCTCGACTGCCTTTATCGCTTCTACCGTAGTCACTCCCGCGAGGAGTAATAAAGTCGATGATTCCCTTTTTAAACAATCCTTCTTCAGGCAAAGTTATTCGGTTCAGGCTTGTCTCCGGATCAAAACCTGTAATACGGCATATGTTTTCCAGCACCTTACTGCCGCATACCGCCACAGGCCTGCATATATCATGCAGATCGCCATCCAGAAGAGCCTTCACCAGTATCTCGGGGCCGATCCCGTTTGGATCGCCCGCCGGTACACCTATAATCGGTTTATACATAGTCCCATCCGTTATAAAACTGCTTTACAGCATTTTATATTACGCATTATGCATATCGCTGTCAAATCTTTCTGTAGATATTCTTAATCCAGATATTGAATCTCCTGTAACTGTGTCGCCGCATGCCAGACTAATCGGACTATAATTATAAAAGATGATAGTATATTAACTGTATAACCATATATAGGATATATTTGCAGTATATAAGGAGGTTGCCCATGTTAAAAAGGTTTCTGGTCCTCAGCCTAGTGATTATCGTATTGAGTCAATTATGCGCCGTATACGTTTTGTCTGCTGATTCGCCTGAACAGGGGTCAAGGAAGATCGTCGTGTTCAAATCCAGAGTCAAAGACAATATTACTAAAGATAAAATCGTTAAAAACGCCGGCGCCGAAAAAATAAAAAACCTGGACATAATCAACGGTATTGCGGTTAAAATGACCGGTAAGACTGAAAAGATGCTTCTGCAGAATAATAGTATACTCAGGATAGATGAAGATGCCATCGTCAATGCAACTGCCAAAAAAACGAAGCCCCCGACACCTCCGTCAACGCCTTCACCGACGCCTTCACCGACGCCGGCTCCCACCCCGACTCAGAATACTCAGGTAATACCGTGGAATATTATAATGGTTGAGGGCGGAAGCGAGAGTAACAGCGATACAGTCCGGGACACCGTCTTTCCATCCCATGCAAAAGTGGCCGTTATCGATACGGGTATTTCGCGCATCCATCCCGATCTGGCTGCGAATATCAAGGGCGGTTACAACGCGATCAATCCCGCCAAATCGCCGAACGATGACAATGGCCATGGATCGCATGTAGCCGGGATAATTGCGGCAGTTGACAACACTATCGGGATTGCGGGAATACATCCTCAGATAGACCTGTATGCCGTCAAGGTATTGAATGCGAAAGGGTCAGGATATATTTCCGATATCATAGAGGGTATCCAGTGGTGTGTTGATAATAATATCCAGGTCGCAAATATGAGCTTCGGATCAAACCAGTATGTACAATCGTTCCATGACGCAATAACAGCTGCCTACAACGCCGGGATCACACTCATAGCGGCTGCAGGCAATAACTATCTCGGCAGCGTTGATTACCCCGCGAAATACGATGAAGTCATAGCGGTTTCGGCTGTTACATCGGGGCAAACCATTGCGTCGTTTTCATCAATTGGGAGCGAAGTCGATATCTGCGCACCGGGGCAAAGCATTTTTTCGACATATAAAAACTCATTATATAAGACTCTCAGCGGGACGTCGATGGCAACGCCGCACATAACCGGAATAGCGGCAGTGCTTATCCTCAAGTATGGCTGTACGCCTCTTGAGGTTGAAAACATGCTTGAAACCACCGCGACTGACCTCGGTATTCCGGGCGACGACATTTATTACGGAGCCGGATTAGTCAACGCATATAAAGCGCTGGGCTATTGAGACAAGGATTAACCCAGGGATTAAGCCAATGGTTAAGTCAAGGATTAAGTCAAGAATTAAGCCAAGGATGTTGCCTTGCGGCACATTATCCTTTATAATCCGATTCTCGACAGTTGAGAAAGAGAAAAAAGAGATGCAATCCGCATGAATACAGGGCTCGGGTCTCTTTTTTGTTGCGTTTAAAAACGTTGTATGTGTGAGGTCATTTCAAAATATTTCGAATTTTTCTATTCAGGTCTTTCGGCTGGTAGTGACGCCTGTCCAATCCGAGATTGAAAAGATCATTAAACGCTGTGCATATCTGCGATCCATTATAGGTAGCCGTGTAGTACAGGTCATGCTCGTTTGTGACATTCATGTTCTTGAGAGTCTTTAAAACATCATCAATGGTGAAGTGTTTACCCAAATCATCCAACTTAGCCTCAAGCAGTCGATATACGAGCAAGGCTGTGTAACAGATCAAGAAATGTGCCGTGATTCGCTCTCTTTTGCGATGAAATACCGGTCTTGCGGAAAAGTTGGTCTTCAGGACCCTGAAGCAATCTTCAATCTTGTGCCTTTTTGAACTGATTTCAATGATGGATCTGGCGTCGTCCTCAAGATTTGTTGCGATGGCGTAAAAACCGTCGTATTTTTCCTCTTCCTGTATCACGGCTTCGTCGATTGCGTAGGTGTCGGTTGCCGTCTCACCGGTTTCCGATTTTGATGTCCTCTTGATGAATCTGGTAACGTCATGCGGCCCTTTCTTTATGGAACCGGGATCTTTCAGCGCCAAAAGAACTCTTGCTCTGGCTATCTGTCGGTTCCGTATGTATCGCTGGTATTCCATCATTTTTCGAGAAAATGTGATAATCAGATGCTGCTTAAGCATTGCCTTCGACTTAACTCTTCTTACTGCGCCGCTTTGTGTGATTACCTCATCAAAAAGTCCCACATCTACAGCCTTATCGGTTGTTACAACTTTGTATACGCTATCATTGTAGTACGGAAGGTAGTCTTCTTTGTTCCTGTCAAAGGATTTCATCCATTCAATGCTCACATTCCTGTCGTCAGACAGAAGCCTGTAGTCGCAGTCATTGAATACAGCCGATTGTAGCACGTCGGACAGTTTCTTGATGGACTGTGTTATTATGAATGCTCTTCCACCCATGGAATTGAATTTTCGGATTCCCATAGAACCAAGGCCGGCATCGGCGCAGTAAATGAACCGCTTTCCTTTCAGCATCTCAACCAACTGCCTCTCGGCTGGCACGGCGCAGATTTGCTCATTGTCAGAACCCGAGTTCATGCACATGGACAGGGGGATGCCTCTGGAATCCATGAAAAGTCCCATCTGAACCAGTGGATTCGGACGGTGTTCCTTTGAGGGTCCGTATTTGCGGAACCCTTTGAGGACTTCTCTGGTAATTTCGTCCACGTAGTCATCATCGTCGGTCTCGATCTCGAAGTAATAGTTCGTGCAGTCGAAATAGCATACGGATGTGTCACGGGTGACGATATCGTTGCTATAGCGGAACAGATGGCTCAGATACCCATCATAGTGGCTGTGAAGGATATCCATCATCCTCAATATGTGCACATATTCGAAGTCGGGCTGCTCATAGTAAGTGCTCAGACTGTCGAAGGTACCCTGTTTGGAATCCGGATCAAGGATTCTTGCGTATGTCAGAAATCGATTGATCTCATTAGGATTGAAAGTGTTCTTGTTCTCCTGCGTGACCTTTTCAAAGAAACGGTCTATTTTCAAGTCACGGTATATCCGCTGAAGAACGAAATACCCAACGTTTAGCTGATTACTTGAGGAAACAACATCGTCGCTCGGCTTAAGTCTTTCGTCAAAGTCGATTTTCACCTCCATGCTTAACTTGTTCCCGCCCAGCTCATTGTTGAGTTTTTTAATCTCGTTTCTTGCGTAGACGAGCGGGTCGTCGGTTATTTTGAGTAGCTCGGAATGCTTGCCGATGGTGGCTACGTTTTTGGTCGTGGTCTTTTTCCCGTTGCGGTATCCATGTTGCACGTAATAGATGGGGTCTTTAGCCCGCTTGTCAAAGTAAAGTTTCATGAGAGTATTATATCATAAACATACAACACATACAACGATTTTATCAGAATAATTTGACGTGAAAAAACCGCTCACAGAGCGGCTTGTAAAGTCTTTGCCTTTTATTCAACTGTCGAAAATCCGTATGGCTGTACGCCTCTTGAGGTTGAAAACATGCTTGAAACCACCGCGACTGAC
>CAYWGM010000083.1:0-3543 GCA_964457875.1 uncultured Eubacteriales bacterium
CTCGAAACCGAAGACGGCAAGCGTGCGCAGGATAAGAAGGTCAGGATATACGCGGGAAAAGGCCAAGGCCAGCATAACGGCAAGGCTTCTGCTCCGGCGAATGGCGGCGGCGATCCTGTTGAAACGGTTGAGAGCACGGCTGTTTATGCCCTCTGCGCCATTTATTCAATACGCGTGGGCGAATACGAAATGGCATTGAGATTGATGGACCGGGCTCTTGATTTTTCGGTCGGCGACGGCAGTTCAAAGTATTTCGGCGGCTTCGGCGATCCGATATCCGGATTCTATTCGTTCGATAATTTGACGGCGCTGATAGCCTTGGCGAAGATAAATCTGAAAGGTGACATATCCTGATTATTCCTTTATAATTAATATAAACGATATAATGCAATTTGAAATGTTATGCTATGTTGAAGGAGGTTTTGCTATGAGAAAAAACAAATTGGTTCCGGGATTGATCCTGATATTGATTGGCGTTGCGTTATTGCTCGGCAACCGTGATATTTTCGGATTCAACATCTTCAACCTCGGTTTTTTGATTGGTAATTACTGGGCTGCTATTTTTCTCATCATTCCGGGACTGGTATTCCATTATGCGTACTTCAGCCACGGCAGGAAGGACCCCGGGCTGCTTGTGCCCGGCGGCATCCTAATAATACTTGGCGTAGTATGCCAGCTTTCCATGCTATTCGGCATTTGGCACCTGCTCTGGCCGGGTTTCATCCTGGCGCCTGCTGTCGGGCTTTTTGAGCTTTATATTTTCGGGAATAAGGATAAAGGGCTTCTGATTCCTGTCAGTATTCTCGGAGGATTATCATTAATATTCTTCCTTGGATACATCAATGACATCTTCGACCGAAATCTTAAGGCGTATATTATTCCCGTCGTGCTTATTGCGTTAGGCATTTTCGTTATTACAAAAGGTTTTGCCAGGAAAACCGAATAATTGTCGGGGGTATTTCTGAATGCGGTATGTTGACTTCGGTAAAACAGGATTGAAGGTTTCGAGATTCGGTATAGGGTGCATGAGGCTGCCGCTTAAACAAAACTTCTCACGGCAGACCGACGATAGCGGCATCGATGAGGATGAGGCCATAAAGATGATACGTTATGGCGTTGATAAGGGAGTAAATTACTACGATACTGCTTATGTGTACCACAGAGGCAACAGCGAGGTTGTTTTGGGTAAAGCCTTGAAAGGATGCGACAGAGAATCGCTTTATATCGCAGATAAGCTTCCGCAATGGATGGTCAGGCAAAAAGGGGATTTTGACCAATTTTTGGATGAACAGCTGAAAAGGCTGGACATGTCATATATCGATTTTTATCTCGTACATTCGTTAGATGGCGCAAGCTGGGAAAAGATGTGCAAGCTCGATATCAAAAAGCATCTGGATAAGATCAAGGCCGACAAAAGGGTGAAATATGCAGGATTTTCCTTCCATGGGGATGTTGATGCCTTCAAGTTGATCATGGATTCATATGATTGGGACATGTGCCAGATACAGCTCAATTACATGGATCAGTATGAGCAGGCCGGAGTCGAAGGTCTTAAATACGCGGCGAAACGCGGCGTACCGGTGGTGATCATGGAGCCGCTCAGGGGTGGAAGGCTTGTGCAAAATCTGCCGCCCGGCGTTGTCAAAGTGATTGATGAAGCCACGATAAAGAGGACGCCTGTCGAATGGGCCTTCCGATGGCTGGCGGACCTTCCCGAGGTCGCTGTCGTATTGAGCGGCGTCAATACGATGGAGCAGCTTGTTGAGAATATAGAGATATTTGATAAGGCATATCCTGATTCTATGACTGCGGAGGATCAAGATACCATCAGCAAAATGACGGATGCATTCAGGCAAAGGATATTTGTAGGCTGTACAAAGTGTAATTACTGCATGCCATGTCCTCAGAACGTGGATATCCCGACGATATTCGAATACTATAATGATATGGGCATGTATGAGTCAAAGAATGAATGCAGGAGCTTCTACAGGTATGAGATAGCCAAAAACGGCAGGGATGCCTCGAAATGCGTAGAGTGCGCACTATGCGAGGAAAAATGCCCGCAGAAGATACCTATTATTCAAAAGCTCAAGGATGCGCATAAAGCATTCAGTTGAAAGCATTGAACATAAAACATTGAACATAAAGCAAACATGATGTCCATGGAGAGTGATATATATGTCTTGTTACACGAGAGACGACATCCTCAAAATTGTGAAGGAACAGGATGTCAAATTCATACGGTTGCAGTTCACCGATATCCTCGGAACGCTTAAGAACGTGGCAATCACCGCGGAACGGCTCGAGCAGGCGCTTGACGGCAGATATATGTTCGACGGTTCATCCATCGAGGGGTTCGTAAGGATTGAAGAATCCGATATGTACCTCAAGCCGGATCCTAACACCTTCGTGATTTTCCCATGGCGCCCCCAGACGGGAAAGGTCGCAAGGCTTATCTGCGATGTGTACAACCCGGATGGGACGCCTTTCGGCGGAGACCCGCGCTATGTGCTCAAGCATATCATGCAAAAAGCCTCTTCTATGGGATACGACACTTTCAACGTAGGGCCGGAATGCGAGTTTTTTCTGTTCTTTACAGACAGTGAAGGCAAACCTACGCTTAAGACACATGACAATGCCGGTTATTTCGACTTGGGGCCTATCGATCTGGGTGAGGATGCAAGGCGAGATATGTGCCTTGCCCTGGAAGAAATGGGATTTGAGATAGAGGCGTCACACCATGAAGTTGCTCCCGGTCAGCATGAGATAGATTTCAAATATAACGATGCGCTCTCTGCGGCTGATGCGATCATGACCTTTAAATTGATCGTCAGGACCATAGCCCAAAGGCACGGACTGCATGCGACATTCATGCCAAAGCCCATTAAGGGGATGTCCGGTTCCGGTATGCATACGAACATATCTCTGATGAAGGCCGGCCGTAACGCGTTTTTCGATGAATCGGCGCCCATGAAACTCAGTAATGATGCCCTTTGTTTTATCGGGGGTCTTATCAGGCATATAAAATCGATTACGGCAATAACTAATCCTACGGTCAATTCATATAAGAGGCTTGTGCCCGATTATGAAGCGCCGGTGTATATAGCCTGGTCAGAGAAGAACCGGAGCCCCCTGATCAGGATACCCTCATCGAGAGGTGATTCCACCAGGCTGGAGATCAGGAATCCGGATCCTTCGTGCAACCCGTATCTGGCGATGGCGGTCATACTCGCCGCAGGTCTTGACGGAATCCGGAGCAAAATCCAGCCGCCTCCTCCGACTGACAGGAATGTGTTCAGGATGACCAACGAAGAAAGGGAGATTGAAGGCATACAAAGCCTTCCTGGAAACCTGGGCGAAGCGCTTGATGAATTAAAGAATAGCAAGTTGGTAAAAGAAGCACTCGGCGCACATATATACGACAAATTCATCGAGGCCAAAAGCGATGAGTGGAATAAGTACAGCACGCAGGTTTCGGAGTGGGAGATAGAGGAGTACCTTGCCTGGTACTAACGTGAAAGCGTGATAAGCGGCGCATTGCGG
>CAYWGM010000083.1:3643-5486 GCA_964457875.1 uncultured Eubacteriales bacterium
AACAAGGTGACATGCTTTCATGAAAGCTTCGACCAGGATGGGGTGATTAATCTGGCTGTTCCGGTGTTCAATCCGGGTGATATTGTAGAAATGAAGAAGGAGCACCCCTGCGGCGGCAAGCAGTGGGAAATCGTCAGAACCGGTATCGATTTTAGGATCAAGTGCATGAAATGCCAGCATCAGGTCATGGTGCCGAGAATAAAGTTCGAAAAAAGCGTAAAGAAAATCATCAAATAATCCGTCCTTATTTCCTCCAATCGCTTATACTTTCCCTAATTTGGTCAATAATACTTTTGTACTAAAGTGTACTTAATGCTGTTGATAAGAGAGGCTTTTATGTTTGAGAAACGGGAAAAGGGAAGTTTTATGAAACTTCTTATCGCGTCTTTCCTTACCTCGTTGCTGGTCGGTGTGGCGATGTTCTTAATCGCGGCCAACTTTATCATGAAGAATGTCGGTACGCAGCAGCCGCAATCACCGGGCGTTTCGGGCACTCCCAAGCCGCAGCAGATATCCGCTGAATTAAAGCCGGGTGCAACACCTGCAGCTTCAGGGACACAGGGGGCACCGGCGTCGGCCGTATCGGCTGTGGCCTCGGTTGCCAGAACGGCAGTGCCCGGAGTGGTAGGCATATCGGTGCTCAAGGCTGATGAAAGGATGATGTTCAGCAGCCATGGCGAGGAGAAATGGGGCGTCGGATCCGGTGTCATTATCAGCAGTAAGGGGTATATCCTGACAAATAACCATGTTGCCGGGGGAAATACCGAAAAAGTGGTCGTTTCGCTTATTGATGGGCGAAATGTAGATGGCGTTACGGTATGGTCGGATCCTGTCATCGATCTGGCAATAGTAAAAATAGCCGCCGACCAACTTACCGTTATTCCTCTTGGTGACGCGGATAAGCTACAGGTCGGTGAAACCGCCGTTGCCATAGGAAATCCATTGGGGCTCCAGCTTCAGAGATCAGTTACATCAGGCATTATCAGCGCGCTCAACAGGACGATCAAAATTGAATCAAACGGTGTGACAAACTTCATGGAGGATCTCATCCAGACCGATGCAAGCATAAATCCGGGCAACAGCGGCGGACCTCTCCTCAACTCGGAAGGCCAAGTGGTCGGGATCAACACAATAAAAGTAGAAGGGGCTGAGGCAATAGGTTTTGCGATACCCGTTAACATTGTGACCCCAATAATAAAAAAGCTTGAGCAGACAGGCGGATTCAAAGAGCCCTATCTCGGACTGTTTGCGTACGATAAAGAGGCGATACCCTTTATAGACAGTAATATTAAAGCAGATAACGGCATATATGTAGCAAATATCGATAATAACGGTCCCGCAGCTAAGAGCGGCCTGAAAATCGGGTGCATAATCACACAGGTGGACGGCGTCAAAGTGGATACGATGATGCAGCTCAGGTGTCTGGTTTACGGCAAGAATCCCGGAGATACTGTGAAGATCACTCATTTGTCCGGTGGTAAGGCAATGGATGTTAACTGCATTCTGCATGAAAAAACAAAGGAAGGTTCGATTGAAAGGTAATGATTAATATTAAGAATACCAAAAATATCAAGAATACCAAAAATGAAAACATGAATTCGAGCGATTTTGAGAAAACCATAAGAGAATACCTGAAGCATGCCAGAGAAAAGCTTAAAAACGACCTCGTCGGTACGCGCGAGGCGATTAAGATGATCGCTGCAGAGAAAGCCAGATATTTTATAGAGGCCATGGATGTCGGATTGAACAAGGAGGAAAGGGATTTCCTCGGAAAGCTCATTATTTCAAGCATGTACCAATCGTTTTGCTACGGCTACGGTATCGGTAAGATCGAAGGTAAGAC
>CAYWGM010000084.1:0-3349 GCA_964457875.1 uncultured Eubacteriales bacterium
AAAGCGTCCCTGTTTTTATGTGTTCTTCCGCAAAAAGAGCACCAGAGACGCAACCACGATATGGTAATTGTATCAAATTACAAACTGATTGAAAAGAGTGAATGTATTTTTGTCATAAGTATGGATGTTTCGCAACATTTCATAAAGGCTCTTGTTTTTTGCCATCTTGGTACCCCCCTCACCCTTAAACCAGTATCTTACTCACCATGACGTCCACACAATCATCATTGTCAAGACACAGCACATGCTTTGCTTCTCTCTCTGGTTTTGTCATCTGCCACCACTCTTTAAGGTCTGCTGATTTAGTACCTGACATGATAAACGAATTCAGCACAATCTTTTTATCTGCGCTCGTTGGCTGCAAGCGAGCCTCCAAGTCCTTGATTAACGCATAAAATTCTACCTTCGGGTCATCTTTCCTGACTCTCATAAGCCCTTTCGGGTCAATGAAAGATACATACTGCACCTTTGGAGTATCTATCCACAGGACATAATCAGGATAGAAATTGCCAGCTTCAAAGAAACCCATGCTCACCTTGCTCTTATTACGGAGAAGATACAGATTCTTACCGTCAAACACTTCCTTATTGCTTTCCGTGTAGTTTTTCAGCCTGTCCACAAACAGCTTTTCATCCTCATTCAGGCTCACGGGTGAAACCTGTATTTTCAGTCCATTTGCCTTCAGGCATATCAGCGGAGCATACAGGTGTGACCTGAAATCAAAGGCTATAAGCGAATTACTGAATACCCCCTTCTCATAGTCAGCAAGCCCTTTGTCCTTACTCAATAGTTCTGTCAGCTCGGTTACAAACTGTTCGACCTGTTCAGATCCTGCATCCCCATCATACAAATCCATGTATGCCAAGGAGTATTCCGACACAAAGTTATTGTCCTCTGCTGTAAGTTCTTGATACTCAAGCAATGGTGCTTCCCAGCGTTCCTTCTCGTATCTATAAAACTTGTCTATGTAGCTTTTAAGCACCATAACGCAATAATCTGTTGCTGCATCCAGCTTTTCAAAGGAATCAATCTCTATATGCACCTTCGGAATGATAAGAGAATACCACCCATCCTCCAGCAGTATAGCTTGAAGCCTGTCTTTTTCGATGCTGATGTTGTAATAGGATTTCTCGTTTTTATATGCCTGCAATTCATCAAACATACGGTCATAATCCAAGTAAGGAATGTACTTTTTATCAAGCGTATGCTCCTCGGTTACGTTCATCATCTGCATACTAAAGCTGGATTCAATGGTCTGCACCTTCGACCTGCAATCAATGGTTACCTTGTTTTTCACAAGATAACTCATAAACCCTTCGTCAGGCTTATCCAGCACCAACCGTTTAGCTTGCTTTTTGAAATTCGCACCAGCCTTAACCTTTATAACCTTCAGTTTCTTGTCTTTGACAGCGTCATACCTACTGACAACAGGCAAAGAAAACTCATGTATATTCTCGTTCGCTGGCATTTCTTCCAGATCAAGATACTTCTTGAAATCCTCCATGTACTGTGCCTTGATACCGAATATAGTCAGCGTTTCAAGCAATTCAATATGCTTCGGCACAGTAACAGACGTGTCATCTAACTTATGGCTGCGTTTCAGACAGCCATGGTAACCTCTTAAACGCACTCCACGACCAAACAGCTGGATTGCCTGAGAGCCTTCGCCTTTTGCAAAGTTAATCAGACCCATTGCTGAAACTCTCCAACTATTCCATCCTTCAGTAAATTTCCTTGACCCAACAAGCACCTTTATATTTGAAGCTACGTTATTGATAGTTTTAAACAAAGACTCTGAAACAAATTCTTCTGTCTTTGCAACAATTCCTTTCTTATCACAAATCTTCACCAGTTCCGCCGTATCTCCAATACTGATCACGCCGAAATATTCACCGTACTCACCAATCTTTAACCCAATCTCACCTGGCACTTGCCTGATATTCTCAATATGCAAGCGTGGCTGTTCAGAAGCGGTGTCGCTGTTGAAGACCATCCACAGTATGTCGGTATAAATGTCCGCTGCCTTTGGAGAGCCGCCAAACAATGTCCTCAAAGTATTGAAATCCCGCGAAAATAATTCTGCTCCCCTGCCATCCACAAGCCCTGTATCTTCGTTCAGGACGGCATTCAAGCGTTCAATCGTCTTGGCTTTGTTATTTACAAATCTGTCTATGAACTCAATAACTTCCTCAACGTCAGTCATTTCAGCGTCGGAAGTCTTTGTAGTAACACGATTCCCCACAAACACCAAGAGCGGCTTTTCAACCTTAAAGGGTGCATACTCTTTTGGGTATGCTTCAAACAATTTAAGCTGCTGATAAAACGAGAGCAAACAGCCAGTCAAATACAAATGCCGCTGCTCCTCATCAATGCTATCTTTCAGGTTATAAATCCGATATTCCTTGCCGTACCCATCTTCATAGAAGTATTTATACGAATAGTCCATGATGATTGAAGTGCAGTATTCATCAAGCAAATCCTTGTTTTTTGCAGGATTCAAGGTTTTCATAGCCTGCTTGAATGTCGCTGAATACTCAAAAGCAAAGCCTCCGTCAGCAGACAGGCGAGAGCGATAATCATACCAAACGTCACCGGCAAGCCCACGGTGAGCCTCATCCACAAGCACAAGATTGTTTTGCTCAAAGCTGTCTATTGAAACCGTCTTGGCCTTGCCTTCTTCTTTCAGCTTGTTCATGTCTATGATAATGACATCTTCTTTTTTCTGACTGATAAACCCCATGTCCTTGTGGAACAGAGCCGCCGAAATAGAAGACAGCTTTAATTCCTCCAAATGCTGATTAGACATACCCTCATTGGGAGAAAGCAAAATCACCTTGTTAATGGTTAAATGGGTGTTCAGCCGTTGCGCCCTCTTCAGATAGTATAAAAATTGTAGAATGTTTGCATGTGTAATCAAAGTCTTTCCGCTGCCGGTTGCACACATAAAAGCCAGCTTGTTCATGCCTTCAGGTCTAAACTCAATGTTGATACCGCCCAGCGTTTCAGCAGACATCTCTTTGGCGTAGTCGTTCAAGTCTTTGCAAAATGCTTCTTTCTCTGAAAAGTAACGGTCAAGGTAAATCTCTGTAAACAGCAAAGATATGTACTGAAAATACTTCAGCACGATACCGCCACGCTTTTCCCCAATCTGCTTTACATACCGACAGATATTCTCATCGTACTGACGCAGTTTATCACGGTTTATTTTCACCTTATCCTTGCCCACAGAGCAAATACGGTCAAGGTAAACATAGAACCATGTATTCTGATTCTCATTGTAGCCTTCCTGTTCAACAGTGTTAAGCTGCCCAGCAAGTGAAGCCAACGTATTCTTCCCAAAGAGATTCAG
>CAYWGM010000084.1:3449-5375 GCA_964457875.1 uncultured Eubacteriales bacterium
ACACCTCCTCAAACATACGCTGTTTGAATTCAGGCTCTATCATGTTGACTTTCCAATGCTCGTCATCAGCCTTAAGGTTTTCAAGGTTGTTATCCCCATTGACATAAATGATGTCAAACTCACGATTAAGCTGATTAATGCGGTGCTTGTTGAAATAAGCATCCAAAGCTGCATTGCTTTCAGTCAGCTTGTCCGTGATTGTACGCCAAATAATCAAGGTATGTCTGCCATCAGGCAGTACCCCTTCAATCTGCTTAAACGCATATTCACCGTCAATATCCTCTTTCAGCTGCACAGCACCTTCATAAGCACCAGTCTTATCAGCCTCTGTCTTGAAGTATGACACCACGCTTTGACGCACAACGGATAGCCCAACGAGATAATTGAATGTTTCGCACAGGTCAACAATTTTCTCCTTGGTTTCGTTGTTCTCGTTGATTTTCATTTTGTAGCTGAATGGCATCTTAAAGCTGTCAAGCTTAAGCATACTGCTCTGTGCCTCGGTCTCAAACATATAATTGATAAGATAATCCTCACCGAACAAAGCCGACATTTTATGCTTTTCTTCGGAAAGGCTGATGTTTGAAAGTGCGTCCTCGTATCCTTCAAGCCTTAGGTATTTCATAATGTGTGAAACACCTGTCTGATGAATCTGAGGTTTGCCGCCTTTCCAATTTTTAGCATCCGGGCAATATACTGCTTTCTTAACTCTAGGGAGAGTATCAGATTCAAAATATTCGCCCATTTCTACTAATAAGTATCTCCGATTGCCTTTATCAACTTTATTCAGTCTAATTATTGCATGAGCTGTTGTGCCGCTACCTGCAAAATAGTCAATGATTGTGAAGTCATTTGAACTGCCACCGATTATAGAAATCATATCCTCAACTGCATACAAGGATTTAGGATAGCTAAACTTGGTTTTCGGATGTATCTTTTTCAAGAGCTTTGTACCATGCTCAACCGCAGAATACTTCGTATCGTCCCAAAAGGTTAAAGGAGATATCCCCTCATCATTAGGTCTGAATTTATAATAAACCTGCATACCGCTTTTTTGCTTAATTGCGTAAAACTCCGTATAATCTTTCTTAACATTTTCCCATGCCCAACGCCAGTTTTTCTCAACGCCATCATCATTAATTGGATAGACAGTGACCTCATTTTCTGTTGCAGGCTCACTGATTATCCACATTTCAGTTTCAGTATCCCATGTCATATCAGATACTCTTATTGCAAGAGTATCTTTATCTACGAAAATTGGATACCACTGACGAATGCCATCGGCTCTATCAGAATTTGAGCCTTCACGCCTAAAATTCCGCTGCTCATATGCTCCTTTTGCATCGGATTTATCATAACGGCTTGCCTGTTCTTCGCTTCTTTCAATCTTAATTATATGTGCTTCGCTTGAATTTTTTGATACGATTGTATATTCATGTGAAAGAGCTAATCCACCATCTCTTGGTCTTCCAGACGGATTACTGCGTATAGCTATAATGCCAGCATTATTTTCACGAGAGAATATATCAAGTATCAAAGAATATAGCTCTCTCAATTCATATTCATCAATTGCTGTCGCTTGAATCCCATCTCGTCTTAAGAACTTTCGCCCTTCGATTAGGCGGTCTGACATAAGTGACAACCAAGATGAATGTTCATAATTGTTTTTATACAAGATTTTACTCGCATCTGTATTATAAGGTGGGTCAATATATATACCTTGAATCTGTTCTTTATAGCGTTCGTCCAATAAACGTAAGGCTTGATAATTTTCGCTACGTAATAATAAGCCCCCTGTTTGTTCATCCAAATTCTCTATGCTTGCAATCAACCTGTCCTTGAAGTCCGTTGTAAAATGCTTTGTATCAACCACAAGATTCTTATTTTGACGCAAGAAGTCCATTGTCAACGGCTCTGAATAAACCG
>CAYWGM010000085.1:0-5224 GCA_964457875.1 uncultured Eubacteriales bacterium
TAGATGTATTTAATAATGCCTGAACGATAGGTCTGCAAGGAGGAAGAGAGTTGTCCATAGGGTTGTCTAAACTAAAGAATAAGATGTTATTGATCAAAACACTTCTGTCAAATCCTAAGATGATCATGGTGAAGCCATCCATCAACCTGTTCCTGGCCAGATATATGAAAAAGTTCAGGTTATTGAATGTTGGCGGGAAGCTTGTTATGCATTCCCATCTGCCGGCTTTGAACAGCAAGGCTTTTACAAGATTTGTCAATGAGCATCTGCTTGCAAGGTCCGATGGGCCGACACACGCGCAGATCGCCGTGACCAACGCCTGCCCGCAGCAGTGCCAATACTGCTATAACAAAAACAGGAGCGGCGGGCTGATGGATACTGATACCATCATACGCACCGTCCGGGAATTAAAACAAATGGGCGTAGTGTGGCTCGGTATCACCGGCGGCGAGCCGCTTTTGAATAAGGATATCGTGGGAATAGTGGGGAGCATCGGCAATGATTGCGCCATCAAGCTGTTTACGACAGGTTATAATCTTACCGTGCAATTGGCGGCTGATTTGAAAAGGGCCGGGCTGTTCTATGCCTCGGTAAGCCTGGATCACTGGAAAGAAGAGGAGCATGACCGCATAAGGGGGTACCCTGGAGCATTTAGGACGGCGTTGGATGCCATCAGGATTTTTAGAGAAACTGGCGGTTTACATATCGGTGTCTCTGCCGTCATATCAAGGGATATGATCAACAACGGCCAGCTTGATACGTTCATACGATTTATTGCCGGCCTGGATGTCCATGAATTATGGCTAAGCGAGGCCAAACCTGCTGTGGAGGCTTTTCGGAAAAATGAGCTGGTGATCACCGAAAAGGAGCGGTTGAGCTTGGTGGAACTGCAGGACAGATATAATCGTCAAGGGAAGATGACTATGACTATCAACTATCTTGGTCATTTTGAGGGCCGTGAGCATTTCGGGTGCAACGCCGGCAACAAGATGGTCTATATCGACGCCTTCGGCGAGGTCAGCCCCTGCGTATTTCTGCCCATGACCTTCGGAAACGTAAGGGACGAATCGGTTTCGGCCATTTTTACCGCGATGAAGAAGCATTTCCCTACGGAAGGGTGCTGCTTTGTCAATAAGAATTTTTCATTGCTGAGTAAATATGAAAAAGGGCGATCGCCTATTTGCAAGGAAGATACGCTTAAGATAATGAACGAGGCGCGGTTCGGCCTATTGTCGGAGTTTTCGCAGCTGTATTACGGGACCCGGAACAGAGAGTGCGGAGTAGGGAGGTAGAAGATATGAAAATAGTAAAGCTTATCAGTTTCATCGGCGCCGTGGTATTTGCAGCCGTCGGACTTGTTTTTGCACTCATCCCTGAAAGCGTCCTGGTGTTCTTTAACAATCTTTCCGGATATCTAGACTTGCCGCAATCGCCGGTGCAAGGCGCCGGGCTTTATCTTGCGCTTGCCGTTGCGTTTATGTATCTGGTCACGGTACTTGCCTTCCTGATATTCCGGTATCCTGAAGCGAAATGTTTCCCATTGCTATTAGCGAATGCGAAATTTGCCTCATCGGCGATTTCATTATTCTTATTTGTAACGGGCTACCCGTATTTGATCCTGATAACAAATTTTATTGCAGACGGGATAATCGGCGCCGTTGCTTTGCTGCATTACTTTAGGGTGAGAGGCAAAGCATGCTTCTAAGAATTTTGCAGCTGTATGTCCCGGCTTTTGTTAAAAAGAAAGTGATTCGCGAATTGGCTCGCCTGACCGCTGATGCTTTCCAATGTAAAGCGCCCGATCTTAAAGGACTTTCCTATAAGGCAAGTTTACAAGCATATGCCATATTCACGTGTGAACAGGCACAAAGACTCATCAGATGCGGATGCGGCATCGTGGAGGTCAAAGAACGTCTGTATCAGGCCGCCATGCAGATGGGCAAGGACATACGCCGGCGTTTGCATATCGCCACACACGAACAGGTGCTTATGGCGAGCCGTATTATGTACAGGATCCTTGGCATACGGATGCATGAAGACAGTAATGGCGGTATCCTTATAAGCCAGTGCTTTTTCAGCCGGTATTATTCCGGAGAGGTCTGCCGGATCATATCGTCGCTGGATGAAGGCGTGGCAGCAGCGCTTTCGGGCGGAGGCAGGCTCGAATTCCATCAGAGGATCACAGAAGGCGGCAATTGCTGCAAAGCGCATTTTAACGTGCAAGGTGAGTTGAAATGAAAAAGGCGAAAAAGGCGATTGTAGTGGGCAGCGGCGCAGGCGGCGCCACAGCAGCCAAAGAGCTGCAAGGCAAGTTCGACGTGACCGTTTTGGAGGCTGGGAACGCATTCAAACCCTTTGGCATGAGCCTGTCTGCTTTGGAGCGGTTCAAAAAGGCAGGTTTGTATTTGGATGAGCGGCAGATCAGGTTATTGTTCCCGGCAATGATGATACGCAAAACCCCGGATAGGATGGTCCTGGTGAACGGGGCATGCCCGGGAGGTTCGACCACCCTTTCGGCCGGCAATGCGCTGCGCATGGACGACGGCCTCAAGAAGTTGGGAATCGACCTTGATGCCGAATTTGAAGAACTGTATCACGAAATACCGGTGACAGCCGATCATATGCGGAATTGGCGTGAGACGACAAGACGGCTGTTTGAGATATGCCGCGAGATGGGTCTGGGCCCGCAGCCTACGCCCAAGATGGGAGAATACGATCGCTGTTGCAATTGCGGGCAATGCGTACTGGGCTGCAGAAGTGGCGCGAAGTGGGACAGCCGCAGATTTTTGGAGTCAGCCTTGGATAAAGGCGCACACCTCATAACAGGATGCAGTGTTAAAAAGATTGTGATTCAAAATGGGAGAGTGACCGGCGTACAGGCAAAAACCGGATTGCGAACGACATTCCACCCCGCCGATCTGGTCATTCTGGCGGCCGGTGGCCTGGCAACGCCCGTGATCCTGCAAAATTCAGGTGTTGAATGCCAAAATACGCTGTTCGTCGATCCTGTGCTGTGTGTGGCTGCTGAATGGAAAGGCTGTCTGCAAAATAAGGAGATCGCGATGCCTTTTGTCGTTCAGAAGGATCGTTTTATATTGTCCCCCTATTTTGATCATCTGAGCTTTTTCTTCAATAAGGATTGGAGGTATCCGGCCAAAGACACGCTGAGCCTGATGATAAAGCTGAAGGATACCAATGCAGGCGGCATTGAGAAGCGAAAAGGCAAAATCAATAAGGTCTTATCAGATACGGACAAACAAAGGCTCAACGAGGGTGTGGAAATCTGCGCCGAGATACACAGCCGGCTTGGGATTAAAAAGGACAGCGTTTTTTTAGGCACGATCAACGCCGGACACCCCGGCGGCATGCTGCCGCTTACGAAGGAAGAGGCGCTTACTTTCCACAATCCACGATTGCCGGAAAACCTGTATGTGGCCGATGCCACGCTTTTTCCGGGATCTTTGGGGAATCCGCCCATATTTACCATTATGGCGATGGCAAAAAGAGTGTGCAAATTGTGTTATTAGTCGTGCAATGCCTAAATATTCCGGATATGATAATATTATATTAGTTCAGGAATAGCCATGTGGGAGACTTATATGAGCTTTATTCTACTTGTTGCCGGATTTGCCGTACTTATTAAAAGTGCGAATATATTGATAGATTCAGCCTCTAATCTTGCAAAAATGTTTGCCATACCATCATTTATCGTGGGGTTTTCGGTGGTAGCATTTGGTACAAGCGCCCCTGAATTGGTAATCGGTATTTTATCAGGCATTAAACAAAATAACCTTATCACTTTGGGGGACGTTTTAGGGAGTTGTATTGCAAATATTGCCTTAATTATAGGTGTTACAGCACTCATAAGGCATCTGGCCATTGAAAAATCCGTATTGTATAGGGAAATACCGCTCTCTTTCGGAGTCCAGGGCCTTTTGTTTGCCCTGTTGATTATCGGCGGTATCCTTTCGAGAATTGACGCAATAATTTTATTAATATTATTTGTCGTATTCTTATTCTATATCTTTAAACGCTCAAAAGATTTGGGCATTGCGACTCCTCAAAATGAATGTGAAAATGATGTTGTTGCAGAAAATTCTAAAATAAAGCTGGCAGGATTACTTATAACAAGCATTATCGGCGTCATTATCGGCGGGAATCTTGTTGTAAACAGCAGTATAACGATTGCGCAAATGTTTGGATTGAGCGAGGTGTTAATAGGCGCTACTGTTGTAGCGATAGGCACGTCGCTGCCGGAGCTTGTCACGTCAGTTGTCGCGGCTTTAAAAAGAAAAAGTGATATTGCAGTTGGCAATATCATCGGGAGCAATATATTCAATATACTGCTTGTTCTTGGCATTTCCTCATTAATCCACCCGATCCCGAAAACTGCAGGAATTGATATGGATTTTTTTATCATGCTTTTTACAACTCTTGCCGTTTTTGTTATTACTTTAAGGCGCAAAACAATTTCCAAGTTTGGAGGAATAATACTTCTCGCTATATATGTCTCATATATAGCGTATAAGATATTCTTCGGTTAATTGGACGAAGGTGGGATTATCTGATCAAGCCTCTTGCATTTGGTTGTCATTCAGGCTGATGAGCAGGGATTTGGAAATGTCCTGCGACGAAAGCGTCCTGCGAAATGCCCGCAAAGATTCAAAATATGGCTATTCCGGTTCTATGCTTTCGCTGTCGGTAAAAAGAGCCCATGCTTTCACAGTTTGAGGCCGGTAAGGCCGAAGGTTTGCGCGGGGTGTTGATGATGCAGCTTTGTAAGGAGTTTTTGGGGGTACGGAACAATATGATCGGCGAGTCGCTTACACCACAGGAGTGGTATGATGCTCTTGATATCAGGGCAGAAATCAGGCTGCCGGATTATGAGTATGTATATCGGTTGCCTAGCTGTTCATTTTTTGAACTTATGTGCAGATTTATAACATAAATGTGAGTATAAATGAATTTTTATACAGTAATTATATGAATTTTACGATATTTATTCATTATTTAGTCCAAATAGTGCTCATTAATTAAAAAATTGAACACCCACGCATCCTGACCTGATTAACCTGCATGCAGCCATGCGACCTGTCTTCTGCCTGAATACGGTGCAACGCTTCAGCTGTGTCAATGCTACACGGTATCAAAGCTACACGGTATCAAAGCTGCACCGGCGCGACGCTTGCCAACTGAATTGCCGTTTTATATAATATTTATATCT
>CAYWGM010000086.1:0-5133 GCA_964457875.1 uncultured Eubacteriales bacterium
GTCAACAACGTTCAAGACAAATTGCTGTTCAAATTCCCGACCGCGCTCGATTTCCATCTCTTTGATACGGCGGCAAATTTGCGTTCTTACATGATATTTCGTAGCGTTGAATTCATGAACTATGTCAGCATCACTCATTATACTACCGGATAAAGCACGATAACCCTCCGCATAGTCGTGGAATGCCGCTCGAGTAATATCTTTAAAATATATGCGTTTCCCTTTGGGGATCTTAGCCTTTGACGCCGCTACGCTTTTTACTCCCCAGAATTTCCTGACGTCTTCAAACTGCACATTGATGTTTGATAGTAATGCTTCAATGATTTTTTGTTCTAAATATTCGTAGAAGTAAAAAACACATTTTTCGATTTTGGTATCATTTATGATTTTAAACAGATGCCTGTCGTTATATGGTGATAAACCTAGTATAATGAGTTGTCCCTCGATGTCACGTAGTGGCTGAATCGGATAAAACTCCTCGAACTTCAAATCGGGATTGTCGCATTTTAAAATAATAGATTCTCTCATCCGGGCTACCAAGACGTTTCTGTCACCTGCCCATGAATCAACATCATCATGTACGGTCGGGTTCTTTTGATATGCGATAGCCATTTTTTGCTACTATGTATCATGTTAAGGGGCTGTCTCAAAATCAGAAAAATCTGATTTGAGGCAGTCCTTTTTTTGAAACGAATTACTGTGTTGTTGACACGCAGCATTATTACCACAGCCTCATAGTAGAAATAAAATGCATTTTTACGCATGGGAGAAACCAGCAATTTGACTTTTCTATTCAACTTATGATTTGTTTTGCTCAGGCAATCTCTTTTTCATGCAGCAAACATCCACATCGGAAATTTTGTATTTTATTATGTAGCTTATTGACATTATGTCCCAGACTCATCAATATGAATTCACACCGAACATTCTTTTTCCCTCGAAGAAGAAAACGCCTAAATCCATGGTCTTCCTTGATACCCCCAAATACCCCTTCCACCTGAATGGAACGATTAATTCTCAGTAGGATACCTTTTGCTGTTGAAATGTTTGCTGCTGATTCGGCTCGAAGATTCATGAAAGTATTAGATAGCTCCAGTTGCTTGTTCCCCTTGCTTTTAGTGCATTTTTCTTTCACCGGACAGTTTTCGCAACTTTCACATTCGTATCGGGTGAGTTCGATTGCATACCCCGATTTCGACTTTCTCTTTGTTTTTCCAATGGGCCGTAATACTCTGCCAGCCTTACAAATGTATGTGTCTTGCTCCGGATTGTATGTCATGTATTCTGACCTGCCAATATTTCCAGTTTTTCTACCAGACTTCATCTGCTCATGATTCTGTGGCTTGATATATGGTATGTATCCGTTTTTCTGAAGATACACATAATTTTCTTCACTCTCATATCCTGCATCCGCTACTACACTTTCAAACTTCAGAGAGTGTGCTTTGGTGATTTTATCAAGAAACGGAATAAGAGTCAGTTGATCAGAGCGTTCACTGCTGATGTCCACACCTATGATGTATTCAGCTTCTACTCCAATTTGAACATTATATCCTGGCTTCAGCTGTGAATTGCGCATATGATCCTCTTTCATATGCATGAAGGTTGCATCAGTATCGGTTTTTGAAAAGCTATTCCGTCCATCAAACAATTCATTGTACTTATTATATTTTTCCTGGTGTGAAATGCATGCTTCCAACTCCTCAATATTTCGCTGCAGCTGGGTTTTACGCTTTCCTTTTCCTTGGACAAATTCAACATTGCCCAATTCTTTCTTTTCCAACAGACCATCAAGAATATTTTGCATACACCCTATTGTCACCGGTGTGTCAGGTTTGCATTCATAGCCCCATGATTCCAGTAATTTGCGGATTTTATCTTGCAGACGAGCTTCATTTTTAGTAGTTGCCTTTTTCCAAACAAAGCTGTATTTATTGGCGCATGCCTCAATCTTGGTTCCATCTACAAAAAGATTCTTAAAAGTGATTTCTTTCAGTTGATGAAGCTTCATAACAAACTGGTGAAATAAGTCTTCCACTACCTCATTGAGTCGACCGCTTCGAAAACGAGAAATAGTGTTGTGATCTGGTGCCTTTTGTCCTTGTAGAAGCCACATGAAGTTGATATCCCTGCGGCAAGCTCTCTCTATTGCCCTGGTTGTAATGATATCGCTCATGTATCCATATACCAGTACCTTGAAAAGATTTTTTGGTGACACTGCCGGATTTCTCCCTTTATGAGAGTATGCCTGATACAGCTTTCTGTAGTCTAATTCCTCCAATAGTTGGCTTAGCAGCCTCACCGAATCATCCGCTGGAATAAGAATTTCTGTTGCGATAGGCAGAACCAATTGAATAGTCCCGCTGTTTTTGGTATAGTCTTGTTGTAGTAATATTGTGTTCACAACTATATTCTACTGCATTTGACGGGTCTTTTGGATCCGTCTTTTGTGTTTTTTAATAAAAAAAGGACTGCCTCAAATCAGATTTTTCTGATTTTGAGACAGCCCCTTTTCCATTTCAGGTCTTTGCTACAATAAAGGGGTAATTGGCCTGACACGTCATTTTTTGGACTATCCACGTCCGTAGTTGAAACCGTCAGCCATCCCCCTTATTGCAGCGTTCGTTTTAAGCAGGTTGAACCACCGGGATTCCGGGGCGTTCGTGTCACCAAGCAAATTGATCGCAATAAGTTCCGGATGGTCCGACCGATTACAAATCACTTACTTGGAGGTATGTCATGAACGCTGTAGGAATCGACGTGTCGAAAGGGAAAAGCACGGTCGCTATCGTGCACCCTCTCGGCATGGTGGCGGCCAAGCCTTTTGTGGTCTGCCACACCGCCAATGAACTCAGAAAGCTCGCCGACTTTCTTAAAAGCTTGGACGGTGAGGTTCGCGTCATCATGGAGTATACGGGCAGGTACTATGAACCAATCGCCCGATATCTACATAATAACGGCTTCTTTGTCGCTGCCGTCCACGCGAAGCTCATTCACGACTTCGGCAACAACTCTATCCGCAAGGTCAAGACCGATAAAGCAGATGCTTTGAAAATCGCCAGTTACGGCCTTGCCAATTGGGCATCCTTGAAGGGGTATTCTCCTGAGGATAACACCCGTTCGCTGCTGAAAACCTGCAACCGCCAGTACAACCAGTACATGAAGTGGATGGTCGCTTCGAAGAACAACCTCATCGCACTGCTCGACCAGACATTCCCCGACGCCAACACCCTTTTCTGCAGATCCTCCCGATCGGACGGACGCGAAAAATGGGTCGACTTCGTCGGGAAGTTTTGGCATTGCGAATGTGTCAGCAGCCTTTCTCCCACTGCCTTTACCACCCGGTACAACAGATGGTGTTGCTACTCCGGCTACCAGAGAGACGAAACAAAAGCAGCGGCAATCTATGCGTTTGCCGGAACCAAAGTTCCGACACTACCCAAGACCGAGGGGACGATGACACTTGTTAAACAGGCAGTTGCGCAGCTCAATACGCTTTTGGCAACGCTGACTGCCTTGCGCCTCGAAATGCGCCGCTTGGCGGAATCTTTGCCGGAATTCCCTGCTGTTATCTCCATGTACGGCGTAGGGAATATCATTGGAGCGCAGCTCATCGCAGAAATCGGCGACATCCGGCGATTCACGCACAAGCAGTCCCTCGTAGCTTTCGCCGGTGTGGATGCGCCGCCTTACCAGTCAGGCGCCTTTGAATCTAAGGCCCGCAAAATCTCCAAGCGCGGGTCTTCGCTCCTAAGGAAAACACTCTATCAGGTCATGTGCTGCATCCTGCAAAATGCTCCGGATAATGAACCCGTGTTTCAATTTCTGGATAGGAAACGCGCCGAAGGAAAACGGTACTACGTTTACATGGTTGCGGGAGCAAACAAGTTCCTGCGCATTTACTATGCCAGGGTAAATGAATACCTTGCCCAGTTGGGCGTACAGCAGTAACAGCCCACGGTAGAGCGAACAGGGCTTTTGGGCGGTAACGAAAAATATTCTCTCACCACCGCTCTTTTTAATTATACCAAAAATTCAAGACTCAAATCGCAAAATGTCACCGACGCTTATCGCCTGAAAGAGGGAGATCTTTTAAGCGCGGTTGACTATCACCTGATAAAAGCAAAAATATCTTCTAAAATCTCTAAAAAAGGCTTGACACATATTAGCAGGTTTCAACTGCAGCATTCGCAAATCCACCCGCCTGCATTGAATACTGCTTATAATCACCGCTGTATGTGGTAAGGGCTGTCGAATATAGATGAGCGTAATCTTCATCAATGACCGCGTCTTTATAGGGATGATCTGACAGCTTGTTTCTAAAGGAGTCAGGATTATAAGCAGCAGTTCTTGTAACAAAATCGCCATGAATATGAAGAACCGGAACACCAGTTGCTACCTCGATGTTGGTATCATAATTAGTTGTAAAAATGCCATCGAACTCCTTTAGCCATAAAACAAACGAAGGACTGAATTTGTCGCTGAGTGTATTGACCTTCCCGTTATCATAAATTGCATTCAGGAAACAGCATTTCAGGGCTTCACGTACAACATAGCGTTCCGGGTTCACAATCCCAATACGATGGCACAACAAGTCATGGATAAGGTAATAATCCTCAAATCCAACACCCGTTATCCTGAGCGATCTTTTATCCTTGTACTTGCTCTTGAATTCCTCCAACGACTCCCTCTCGGTGGTACTGTTTGTATACCGGTCGTACCCACCCTTGATGATTCGGGGAATTTCTAAGAACAGATACCCAATATAGCATTTAGCCTCAATAGGGTCGTCCGTTATTATGTGCTTCGGGAAATTGGGGTCTTTGAAGCACTTAAGCGCTCGGAGAATAATTGCAGAATTACAAAGGTCATACCCGCCGTGTTGAATGTTAATCCCATTGCCTGTAAGAAGAAATCGTTTCATTTTATGAACCTACTCCAGCGAACCGCCATAGGCAGTTACCACATCCTCATCGCCGAGATTTGCAATCGCTTTACCCATTCACTGCCGATAAGCCCTAATACTGCTTTGGCCCGTTTGATGAAGCAGACGGCAAAGCGATCAGCGCGGAAGCCGTCAACATCGATCAAATGCGTAGCGGCAAAGGTATTTACATCCGCCTCCGTGACATG